>JAGWPI010000282.1 GCA_028877005.1 Bacteroidota bacterium
AAATATGGATTGGCTACTATGTGTGTAGGTGTTGGACAAGGAGCAGCTATTATATATGAGGGAGTATAATCATTTTTATTAATAATGAGGGTAAAATATGGATAATAAAAATAACAAATTTTAAAAAGGCACAGATTGTAAACTGTGCAAAATTTTACCTGCCATCCATAATAAACAGCCATATATTACATCAGCATAAGTATGTATTGAACACTTACCAAGTATAAGTTATTGTTAACAATACCCACCTTGTAAAATTGCTGTACTGTGAAATACCTGTATGGTTGCCGTTACATAATTACTGGAGAAATATTTGGTAAAAAAACTATTACTTGCATTTAAACGAACTGTTACATTGTGTTTAACATTGTACAAAAGTGCTAACTCATCTATATAATAAAATCGAGATGGCTGATTAGGTGCAGCAATATAATTAATGGTAAAGCTTCCGGTAACTGAGCGTTGAGATTTATATTTCTATGACAAACCCATATCTAATGAAGATGTATAGGAACTAGATACATTATCGGCATTGTAAGCATAACTTGAACCATTAAATGTTTGAAAAAAATTACAGTTGGCAATCAGGGCCTTATTAAATTTTATAGTTGTTGCCACGCCAAACCGAGTTGGAACATTTTTTCTACCGATATAAATCGGTACCAATGCCCGTATTTAATTGAATGCGAGAGAAACTGAGTTGTGGCGCAATTTTAATGGTATAGTTGTAATAATATTTTTCTAATCTGGCAAAAGCAGGAAACAATGCCATGTATTTATCCGTAACGGAATTATATATAAAATTGTCGATTAATCCTGGATTGGTAAAAGAGATAAAATTTTGGGGTTGTGCTCTATACAATAAACCTAATAAAAATAATTGCTTCTTATCAGAAAAATCTATCCAGGAATAATTCAAAATGGGGTATACAGTCAATACCCGTTATTTTCGTTAATTATTTCATTGTATGTCACAGGCACTGCAATAACAGCCTGCTCAAGTAACCGCATAAATAATAAGCCTCTACTATTTGATGTTCGCCTGTTGTAACTAAACACATATTTATGTAAGTAATAACCCAACTTATTTTTATTCAAATACATCTATTTACTCTATGGCAATTGTTTTAAGCTATACAATTTTTTTTAACCATCCAGTTCATCACTTTATTTTACCGTTTATCCTAATCTTTTCCAATAGAACAGTTACTTATTTTCGCATAAAAGCTTGATTATCAATTGAAATGACAATTCAAATAATTCCTTAGTCAACCTATTACTAAAATAAACTTGGTACTATGTGTTGCATAGTACCAAATAAAGTTGCATCTTTGTGTTGTCAATGATTCAAAACAACATAAAACATAAAAAAATGAAAACACAACAAAACCAATTGTTCGCTAACTTAACCAAAGTAGAAGTAGCACAATTAACCGCCGAAACAAAAGAAACCATTGCTACAACAGCTATGTTAACCACAGTAAAACCGGTATTAACCGCAGCCAATTTGTGGAACATTTACAGAATGAGAAAAGTTAGGGTACAAAGAAGGTATTTAGCATTATAGTAATATGGCTATGAAAATTAACCATAGACGTAGAACAATAATTGAAAAACAAATGCTTTAAAAAAGCAAACATTAAAACTCCGAAAAGTATGGACATTCAAAACACACAAAGCCAGATGCGTAAAGGGGTATTGGAGTTTTGCATCTTATCGGTTATTCGCCAGGGCGAAGTATATCCGAGTGATATTGTTGAACAAATGAAAGCCGCCAACTTAAACATTTTAGAAGGAACATTATATCCATTGCTTACCCGTTTAAAAAATGCAGGCCTGCTTAGCTATAGATGGGTGGAAAGTAGTAGTGGCCCACCAAGGAAATATTTTATGATGACGGATAAAGGTTTGGCGTTTTATGAAGAATTAAAAAATACCTGGACTGAATTGGCCGATGCCGTTAATGCCTTAACAAAGCCTAAAAACCAAAACAACGAAACAGACCAACCTTAACCAACTTCTAAATAAAATGTAGGTAGAGGCTACTATGCCCGCACCCATTCTATTTGGTAAACAAAACATTTAATCATGAAAAAGGTAATCAACATTAATTTTCAGGGAAGAGTTGTTCCCATTGAAGAATCTGCCTATGATAATTTACAGCAATATATAGACAGCCTGCGTGTATATTTTGCCAATGAAGAAGGGCGTGATGAAATTATTAATGATATTGAAGGACGCATTGCAGAACTATTTGCTGAAGTGCTTCAAAAAGGCAATACCTGCATTACCGATGCAGATGTAGAAACCATCTTAAATAGTATGGGAAGGCCACAAGACTTTGATGCAGAAGGTGTAAACGGCAATGAACAAACGGCTACAGATAATACAGCAACCCATAGCAATACATATACAACAACAGGGAACCGCTTGTTTAGAGATGAAAACAACAAAATTTTAGGTGGCGTTTGTAGTGGTATAGCTAACTACCTCAATATTGACCCACTTATAATTCGTATCCTCACTGCCATATTTATTGGAGTAACCTTTGTTCCTTATTTAGTACTTTGGATTGCGGTGCCTAGCACTGCTTCAAAAGTAATTGGGGCACAACGCAAAAAATTATACCGAGATCCTGATGATAAAATAATTGCAGGCGTTTGCAGTGGATTATCCAAATATTTTGGCATTAATGTTTGGATTCCCAGAGCCTTATTTATTCTACCTTTTATATCTTTTGCTTTTAGGCATTGGAATTGGGGATTATTTGATTTTCCTAGTTTTATTAACCTTTCTTTTAGTCCTGGCGCATTGGTTATTTACATTATCTTCTGGATTGTATTACCCGAAGCCAAAACTGCTGCAGAAAAATTAGAATTACGTGGAGAAAAAGTAGATGTTGAAAGCATTAAAAATACCATACAAAGCGATATGGAAGGCTTTAAAGATCGTGCTGAAAAAATGGGTAATGATATTAAAAATAAGGCTCAACAATTTGGTAAAAGCGTTAGTGAAAAAAGTAAAGAAATGGGTACAGAAGCCACAACTGTTGCCCGAAAAACAGGCAGAGGTTTAGGAGATGTAATTGTATTACTTTTTAAAATATTTGCCTATTTTATTATTGGTGTAGTAGTATTTTCCATTGTTGCTGCTTTATTTGCTTTAGGTGTTGTATTTACCGGTTTAATGCCTTTAAAAAATTATATATTAGAAAGCGGTTGGCAAACCGTGTTTGCCTGGGGCACGTTACTATTTTTTATTTGGGTTCCGGTAATTGGAATTGTAACATTTATTATAAGAAAAATAGCCAATATTAAAGGCAATAAAAACATTATAAGGTACAGCTTTACAGCTTTGTGGCTAATTGGATTGTTTTGTTTTATTGGCTTAATGGTTTCGTTGCGCAATAATTTTAGATACCGCAATAATGCCATTGAACAAAATATAGCCATACAACAACCTTCTAAAGGATATTTAGAAATCATTCGTACTAATGAAAACAAATTTTATTACAACAATAACCGCTGGTTTAAATTAGATCCCTTTACCAGTATGGATGACGATAGTGTATTTGTGCGAAACATTACTATTAGAATAGTACAATCTGCTACCGATAGTTTTAATATTAGTGTTGTAAAATTAGCCAATGGAGAAAGCAGAACCGCCGCTAATGTTAATGCAGATGCTATTCACTTTAATATAGTACAAAACGACTCAACTATCCGCTTTAATAATGGCATTGCTATTAATCAAAACAATAAATTCAGAAACCAACATGCTGTTGTTACCATTGCAGTTCCAATTGGTAAAAAAATAAAAATTACCAGCAAAAACACTTGGGATAACGGAAATGATAATGTTTTTATTGGATTTGATAATAATTGGAACTGGGATTGGAATGATGACGCTTATAATTGGCATGCAAACAGAACTTATATAATGACCAAAAATGGCTTAAAAGCAATTGATGGCAAAGATGACATGGATGACACGGATAACAACAATGAAAATCCGGCAACAAATGATAGCAAAAAAGAATTGAAACAAAAATTAGATCAATTACAAAAAGAATCTGATGAATTAAAGAAAGAATTAAATCAACCCGAAAAGAGTGATAGCAACCGTTACCATTACCAACCTGAATTACCTAAAAAAACAAAAGTTACAGCTACCTCTAACGACTCGATAGATATGCTGCAACAGAATGTAACAGATTTTATTAGAATGCGATTTGCTATTTAAAATAGGTTGAAGTTGGGAATACCCCTGTGCCCGCTGCTGCTCTCAGCAGGGGCACTTTATTATACAAAGAAATATAGCCGGTAAATATTTTTTTACTCCATAATTACATCACTTACTTTTGCTACCACAAAATGCATACATGAAGAATACAGCTTTTACCCAATACCACATAGCATTAGGCGCTAAAATGGCAGAGTTTGCCGGTTACAACATGCCCATTAGCTATTCCGGCATTAATGATGAGCACCAAACCGTTAGAAACAATGCCGGCATTTTTGATGTAAGCCATATGGGCGAATTTATTTTAAAAGGTTCACAGGCATTACCACTAATACAACAAATTACTACTAACGATGCTTCAAAACTTACAAAAGGCAAAGCACAATACAGTTGTTTTACAAATAATTCAGGGGGTATTGTAGATGATTTAATTGTGTATTGTTTGGAAGAAAATAACGCTTATATGTTGGTGGTAAATGCAGCCAATATTGAAAAAGATTGGGCATGGGTACATCAACATAATGAAAACTTTGGTGCTGAAATGCACAATATTAGTGACAAAACTTGCTTATTAGCCATACAAGGACCCAATGCTACCAAAATACTGCAACCTTTAGCAGGAGCAGATATTTTAAACCTACCATATTATTCATTCATTAAAACAACCTTTGCAGGTATTGAAAATGTTTTAATTAGTGCCACTGGATACACGGGTGCCGGCGGCGTTGAAATTTATTTTGAAGATACCAACAATGCACCTGCTACTATTTGGGAAGCCATTATGCAAACAGGCCTTCCCCAAGGTTTAAAACCAATTGGATTAGGCGCAAGAGATACTTTGCGATTAGAAATGGGTTATTGCTTATATGGCAATGATATTGATGACACTACTACTCCATTGGAAGCAGGCTTAGGATGGATAACCAAATTCAGCAAAGAATTTACCGCCAAACCTATCTTAGTTTCTCAAAAACAAAATGGTATTC
>JAGWPI010000283.1 GCA_028877005.1 Bacteroidota bacterium
GAAAAACATTTCATGCGATCTCCCGGGAGGAGCCTTTTATGCAATAGCTGCTTTACCGGTTGATGATGCAGAGCAATTCTGTCAATGGCTATTAGAATCTTTTGAATATAAGGGACATACCGTTATGTTGGCACCAGCCGGTGGTTTTTACCAAACACCTGAATTAGGCAAAAAAGAAGTAAGATTAGCTTATGTGCTTAACAAAACGGATATTAATGCTGCTATGGATTGTTTGGAGGTAGCACTAAAGCAATATCCGGGAAAAACAAACGAATCTTAGGCGGTTAAAGAAATGTTTAATCGCCTATGGCAGTTGCCTCGGCAAATATTTTACCAACAGTAAAGTCAATAATCTTGCCTTTGTTAGTTTTATATTCCTGCCAATTACATTTATCGCAAACCTCATCCCACAATGCTTCATAAAACTGAATAGATTTAGCCTCTTTTAACTGATGAAATATAGATTTTTTACTAAAACTAATATTTTCAATATCTGAATAAAAAGGAATGTATTGTTGTAATGTAGGAATAGTTTTTGATTGCTGCTCTAAGTATATTCTATGCAAGGTTTTACGAATTTGTACCATATTATAAAAGCTTAACACTTGCTTTTGTCCTTTAAAAAATTGTAATAAATCTTCTTGTAATACTTCAAAACAATGCAAAGAAAGAGGGGCTGGTATGTTTGGAATTAATATTAAATCGGTGGCAGTAAACACATTATTGTGTAAGGAAAATTTACCCGGTGGGCAATCTATAATACAAATATCATAATCGTCTTTTACCTTTTCTAAAGCAGAACAAATAACTGTATTATTCACAAAATTTAAACGAGACAATAACGAGCCTTTGCTTAATGAATCATCCCCAAAAAAAGCGTCATTACTAATAATATCAATATGATGTGTATCACAGGTTTGTATTACTTCATAAATTGAAATATCATTTTCAAATAAGCGCTTATATCTATGATTATTAGCAGCTTCCGTTTTAAAAAAATAACTAGTGCCACCTTGTGGGTCTAAATCCCAAATAAGTACACTAAAACCTATTTTTGCCATTAAGCAGGCAATGTTTATAGTGGTAGTAGTTTTACCAACTCCACCTTTAATGTTGTACACAGCAATTGTTTTCACCTTTTTAGTTTTAAAGGGTGTTTAGGAATGAATAGGGAATACAATTTAAAAATAGTTTTCCACATAAATGTGGATAATTATTTTTTTCTTTAAAAATTATTGCACACCATCCCCAAAAATTGCTTTTTGTTAAATAAATAATTCATTAAATAGAACTGCAATTAAACAATTATACTTTATACAATTTATCAAAGCAGTACAAAATGCCAAATATGAATTATATTGAAAGCATCCATTATCAACTTCTTTTAATATAATTATGCAAGTAAAACCTAATAACAGAAGGCAATTCGTGAAAACCATTTCAAGCGGATTAACTCTTTTAACTTTACCACAGTTGTTGCAATTTCATAAAAAAGATACGTTTAGCAGCAAAAAAGTAGTTTGTGTAGGTGCCCATCCCGATGATCCGGAAAGTGGTTGTGGAGGTACACTGGCTAAATTGGCTATTGCCGGACATTCTGTAACCATTATTTATTTAACTACCGGTGAAGCAGGTATACCTAACCAAACGCATGCCGAAGCAGCCAATATTAGAAAAAAAGAAGCTATTAATGCCTGCCACCTACTAAATGCCCAGCCTATATTTGCCGGCCAAATTGATGGTGCTACCATAGTAAGTAATGAAACATTGAAACAACTACAAAACCTTATTAATTTGGAGCAACCCGATATTGTTTTTACACATTGGCCTATTGATACACACAAAGACCATCAGGCAGCTGCTTTATTAACTATCCAAACTTGGGTTGCCAACCCGCTAAAATTTGAACTCTATTTTTTTGAAGTATGTACAGGTGAACAAACGCTGGTTTTTAAGCCTACTGATTGGGTTGATATAAGTGACACACAAACTATTAAAAAAAATGCCGTGTATTGTCATACTAGCCAAAATCCGGCAGGCATATATGCCTGTGGTCATGCAATAATGGAAGATTTTAGAGGAAGAGAAATGGGTGCAAAAGCAGCAGAAGCTTTTGTAAGAATGACAGGTAAAGGTTCTATAAGCCTTATTAGATAAATACCCAAAGCAAACAGATATTTTATGGCATGATTTTTTTTACAAAGTCAATAGAACCTATTCAAACTACTATTACAATAATTTTTCCCATTGTTTTAATTGTCCTTTTTCCTCATTAGAAAGGGGTTGCTGCAAGTTACATTTGGTTTGCAGCAATAAAGCACCTTTATGTTGCGGATATTTTTGTAAAATACTTGCAATAACAGATAAATATTGGGTGTTTGATTGTTGGGACAAATTAGCTAAAGGAGTGGACTCTTTGGCAATTTTATGACGATCGGGCATTTTTAAAATAATAGCCTCTAAGGTACCCAACCAATTAGCCGGCATATCCGGTATTTTACTTGCTTTTTGTAATAAACCTTGTAATTGTTTTTTACTTAAGCTACCCCTTTCCTCATACTGGTGCATTAAACTTAAAATAAATAAAGCATCCGAATTATGTTGATAGCAAGCATCTAATATTTTATCAATAACATCTATTAATTTTTTGTTGGAATTTTTTGCCATAGCAAACCTTATTTAATTGGCAAGGATTATTGGAATAGCATCATTTATCTAGACTTTAACCAAAGTTCGGGATTTACAAATTTATTACTGCCATTCATAACCCTAAATTCAATTTTACCTTCCCCATCAAAATCGGCTGCAGCATGGCCAATTAATGTACCGGCCTTAACGGATTGCCCCCGGCTAACACTTACATCGGCCAACTTATTATACACGGTAAAATACTTTCCATGTTGTACCAAAACACCCTGAAAATCTCCTAAATCCATTACAGATATAACCTCACCATCAGCTACACAACGCACGGGTGCCCCAATTTTAGTAGATATAAAAATACCATCATTGGTTTCTTTTAACTTAGTTCCGGGAACAATGTTAGTACCAAACTGCCCAACAACAGCGCCACCCGATACCGGCCATGGCAGTCGGCCTTTATTGTTTTCAAAATTGATAGACATTTCTCTACCCTCAGGCGTAGTTTCAAATACACTATAGCTTCTGCTCTCATTTCTATCGGTGGAAACCACACCAGTAACAGGCTCATCATTTACTTTTGGCATAGTACCGGCAGCATTATTTTTTACAGCTGGCGTATTACCGGTGGTAGTACTACCCTTTTTAGCGGCATCGGCTTTAGCCTTAGCCAAACGCTCTCTTTCTTTTCTTTCTGCTTCAGCAATTTCGCGACGAATAGCCGCTTTAATGGCTTCATTTAGTACCTGCCGCTGTCTTTCTGTTTTGCGCAATTGCGCCAAATAATCCTTCTCTTTATTTTTAAGCTGGTTTACAATTTGATCTTTTTCTTTTTTATCCTGCTCTAAAACTTTTAATTGGTTGCTTTGTTCTTCTAAAACTTTGGTTTGCTGTAACTTAGAATTATTCATATCGGCTATAGCCTGTTGACGCAACTCACTTGTTTTTAAGATAGTTTGCGCCTCTGCTTCCCTATATTGGCGATAACTTTTTAAAAATGCCATTCTTTTTAACGCATCATTAAAATCACGAGCCGAAAATAAGAAGTTGAGGTATTCATAGCTACTCCTGTTTTTGTAAGCAAACACAATACTTTTGGCATAATTTTGTTTCAAAGTATCTAGCTGTCTTTTTAAACGATTTATTTCTAATTGCTTGCTATAAATATCATCATTCAATCGTTGAATTTCTTGATTAATTTTATGAATCAGTCTTTCCCGAACGGCTAATTTTCTTTGCAAAATAGCTACTTCGGTAATAGACTGTTTCTTGTTTTTTCGAATAGCATTTAAAGCGGCATTTAAGTTATCAATTTCTTCTTGTAACTGTTTTTGCTGTTGCTGTAATGCTTCACGGGTTGGCGGCTGATAAGTGCCCTGCGTTTGGGCAGTTAACTGTAAGAAGGGAAGTATAAAGAAACACAACAATAATAAACGCATTATATAATTCTCTTTTTTTAAATAGAAACAATAATCCATGTGGTTGAATAACGAACCTTCCTAAGGAATATTATTTCACTTTATAATTTTTAGGTACCGAAAAGGTATACTTTAACGGCTCATTAAATGAAAA
>JAGWPI010000284.1 GCA_028877005.1 Bacteroidota bacterium
AATATTGCTAAACTTTTTTCCGATGCTCACGAAAGTGAAGTTCCCTCTCAGTTACAAAAAGAAAAAGATATGGATTTATGGAATAATAACATCGGTCATATGGTCGGAAACGTAATGTTTCCAATTTTTACATCTAATTCAAGTCTTTCATCTGATGTATTAACTAAACTTACAAATGGAGAATTAAGGTATTTAAAACCTGTTGAGCCAACGCCTCCACCTGGAAGTAATGGGTTAAATAATGATTTTTGGCATATAAATGGTAATCCACAATTAGGTCGTCATGGAATTACATCTGCAACTCAGCTTACACCAACAAATCAATAACATATGAAAAACTGGTTAATTCTAACGTACATCCTCACAACCACATTTGTTTCTTGTAGCAATAAAGAGATAAAGATTAACATTAAAAATAAGAGTATAAACCCAATCAAAGAGATGAATGTTTTTGTACAAGGTAGACAATACAAGATTGACGAAATAAAAGAAAGTGGACATTCAACAATTAGTATTAAGAAAGATGAAATAACATTAAATACGCATGATTTCAGGATAGAATCAACGCTCACATTTCGAGACGGGAAAAAAAACAGTGGTTTTTATTATTCGGATATATCTGGCATGCCAAATTCAGAATATACGATTGAGGTTTATGATTCTACAAGTGTAATAAAATAAAAAAAGATAGTAATACTGCCTACAACAAAAGTATTCAACTGGGAGGCTATTAAAACCTAGTATTTAACAGGCGATTACAGCTATCGCCAATTAGTATTAAAACATGTTATTGATTTTCGTATAATTTACAATTGGGTGCGCGCAAGCACAATGGCAAGATAAAGTAAACCCAAAAAACAACTAAAATGAAAGAGTAATCTATAGTATTCCTAACAAAAGTAAAACAATTACAGCCGAACTTCGTAAGGCGAAATTGTGCAATAAAGTGCTGGATGAAAACTATTCAATTACGGATAGCATGAAATTTCTTCACTAGAATAGGTTGAAAATATAAAAACGGGCACGATATTATTCATGCCCGTTATATTATTGGTGAGATGTTTTTTTTATTATAATCCCACCATATTAGCCGGTACTACCCATTCATCAAACTGTTCAGGGGTAACATAGCCTAATTTAACGGCCATTTCTTTTAATGTAGTACCTTCCTTATGGGCTTTTTGGGCAATTTCAGCGGCTTTGTAGTAACCAATTTTGGTGTTTAAAGCGGTAACCAACATAAGTGAATTATCAACATGTTTTTTAATATTGGCTTCAATAGGTTCAATGCCTTTGGCACATTTTTCATTAAAGCTTACACAACCTTCGCCTATTAAACGGGCACTGTGTAAAAAGTTATAAATCATCATAGGCTTAAATACATTCAACTCAAAATGACCGGTAGCACCACCAATATTAATGGCCACGTCGTTACCCAATACCTGGGCAGCTATCATGGTTAATGCTTCGCATTGTGTGGGGTTAACTTTACCCGGCATAATAGAAGAGCCGGGTTCATTATCCGGAATGTGAATTTCGCCAATGCCACTCCGTGGTCCGGAAGATAACATGCGTATATCATTGGCAATTTTCATTAAGCTAACTGCTACCGTTTTTAAAGCACCATGTGCTTCTACAATTGCATCGTGTGCAGCTAAGGCTTCAAATTTATTTTGTGCGGTAACAAAAGGTAAGCCGGTTAATTCTGCAATTTTTTTGGCTACCAGCACATCATAGCCTTTTGGCGTATTAATGCCGGTTCCAACGGCAGTGCCTCCTAATGCTAACTCACTTAAGTGTGCTAAACTATGCTGAATGGCTTTTAAGCCATGGCTAAGTTGTGCCACATAACCACTAAATTCCTGGCCTAGGGTTAAAGGGGTTGCATCCATAAAATGGGTACGGCCTATTTTAACCACATGCATAAATGCCTTACTCTTTTCCGCCAGTGTGTCTCTTAATTGTGTAATACCCGGAATAGTGGTTTCAATTAACATTTTGTAGGCTGCAATATGCATAGCCGTTGGAAACGTATCATTAGATGATTGTGATTTATTTACATCATCATTTGGATGTAAAAACTTTTCTTTATCGGTTAATTGCCCGCCTTTTAGTACATGCGCCCTATATGCAATTACTTCATTTACATTCATATTGCTTTGGGTGCCACTACCGGTTTGCCAAACAACTAATGGAAACTGATCGTCTAATTTACCAGCTAATATTTCATCGCAAACAGTACTAATAGCTGTACATTTCTCTTCCGGTAAAACGCCTAGTTCAAAGTTGGCCAAAGCAGCCGCTTTTTTTAAATAAGCAAATGCCTGAATAATGGGTTTAGGCATTTGATTAATATCTCTGGCAATCTTAAAATTTTCTACACTTCTTTCTGTTTGTGCGCCCCAATAAACATGTGCCGGAACTTTTACCTCGCCCATGGTGTCTTTTTCAATTCTGTATTCCATATGGTATATTTTAAAGTAAAAAATAATTAATTCAACGGGCGCAAAGTTATGACTAAGTTTTGGTTGGGTTTAAAAATGTGTTTTTTGTTTATAAAGTAATATAATGCCGTAATATTGATTACCTAAAATAAAAAGTATGTGCTATAAAGCAAGTGTATTGGCAGTTTTGTTGTGGTTATCCGTATTCGGTAAAGCACAAAGCGGAGCCAATGGCTTGGCATTATTACCACTGCCAACCAAAGCCCAATTGGTTTGGCAAAACCAAGGTTTTTACTTGTTTGTACATTTTGGTCCTAATACATTTACCAATAAAGAGTGGGGCCTTGGCGATGAACCTGAAAATTTGTTTTATCCTTCTAAATTAAATTGTGCACAGTGGGTAAAAATTGCAAAAGCTGCCGGCGCAAAGGGTATTATTTTAACAGCCAAACACCATGATGGGTTTTGTTTGTGGCCCAGTAAGTTTAGTAAACATACGGTGGCTTATAGTAAGTGGCAAAATGGGAAAGGGGATGTTTTAAAAGCCTGTGCCGAAGCTTGTAAAGCCAACGGGTTGTTGTTTGGTGTGTATTTATCGCCATGGGATAGAAACCATCCTTTATATGGAACACCGGCTTATAATGCTGTTTTTGTAAATATGTTAAAAGAAATTTTTACTCAGTATGGTCCTATTGCTGAGTTGTGGTGGGATGGCGCTAATGGTAAAGGCCCCAATGGCAAAAAACAAATGTATGATTGGCCATTGTTTACCAGAACGGTTCGCCAACTTTCGCCCCAAACGCTTATTTTTAGTGATATTGGTCCTGATATAAGATGGGTAGGTAATGAAAAAGGGATTGCAGGTACAACGAATTGGAATACTTTAGATACGGCAGGTTTTTTTCGAGGTGTAGGTGCCCCGCCAAATGATACTTTACAATCGGGTAATTATAATGGTTGTTGTTATATACCCGCCGAATGTGATGTTAGCATAAGGCCCGGTTGGTTTTATCATGCCGATGAAGATAGTTTGGTAAAAACGCCACCGCAGTTGTTGGGCTTGTATTTTAAAAGTATTGGACGTGGAGCTAATTTATTATTGAATGTGCCACCCAATAAAAAAGGTCTTTTTAGTGCTGCCGATTCGGCGGCTTTAATAGGCTTTAAAAATTTAAGAACACTGGCTTTTGCTAACGAGTTGTTAAAGAAGAATGCAATGATGACAACAACACATCTCAGTAAAAAAGATGTGAAACGCAGGTATCCCGGTTATATTTATATCTTTAAAAAACCAATGTCTGTAAATTGTTTGGTATTGGCAGAAGACTTATCGCGTGGTCAGGCAATTAGTAGTGCTTGCATTACAATAAGTAAAAATGGAGAGGTACAACACATCATTAACATAACTACTGTTGGTCATCAACGAATAATTTGTTTTCCAACATGTGCTGCTACCGAGGTATCGATAGTGGTAACCGGTGCTAAAAATTTGCCATACTTTAAAAAAATAGAAGCCTATCAAATACCCGATAGCTTATTATCTTATGTATTGTAAAATTTTATTTCCCATTAAATATAGGTTTCCTTTTTTCCATAAATGCCTGTGTACCTTCTTGCATATCATCGGTAGCAAAGCAAAAGCCAAAAGCGTCAATTTCAACGGCATAACCATCTCTTGCTTCATCAAAAGCAGCATTTACCGCACTTATGCAGGCACCAATGGCTAAAGGCGCTTTGGTATTAATATTGGCTAATAACTTATAAGTTTCTTGCAACAATTGTTCGGCTTCAAATACATGATTTACTAAGCCATATTGAAGCGCAGTAGTAGCATCAATCATATTGCCGCTTATTAATAATTCAATAGCACGGCCTTTACCAATTAATTGCACCAACCGTTGTGTTCCACCATATCCGGGTATTAAACCTAGGTTTACTTCCGGCTGTCCAAATTTTGCATTTTGAGATGCAACTCTAAAATGGCAACTCATAGCTAATTCGCATCCGCCCCCCAGTGCAAAGCCGTTAATAGCGGCAATAATGGGTTTGGGGCAGTTTTCTATTCTAAAAAAAGTATCTTGTCCCGCTTTCGCTAAAGCTTTTCCTTCTTCTACGGAAAGGCCTTTAAATTCGGAAATATCTGCCCCGGCTACAAAGGCTTTTGACCCTGCCCCGGTAATCACAGCCGATAAAATATCGTCGTTGGTATATACTTCATCTAATGCTTTATTCAAATCTTCAAAAACAGTTTTGTTTAAAGCATTTAATTTGTCGGGGCGATTAATAGTGATGGTAAATATGTGGTTGTTTTTTTCAGTTAAAATAGTAGTATACATAGTTTAAAATTTTCTGTGTTCAAGGGTCCATTCTTTAATGTATTGAGCAATATCGCCAACGGGGGTGCCGGGTGCAAATAACTTACCAACCCCTAATTGTTGTAGGGCTTGCATGTCATCATCTGGTATAATGCCACCACCGGTAAGTAAAACATCATCCATTTGCTTTTCTTTCATTAAAGCAAGTATACGTGGAAAAACAGTCATGTGTGCGCCACTTAAAATGCTTATGCCAATGGCATCTACATCCTCCTGTAAAGCTGCATTTACCACCATTTCGGGTGTTTGCCTTAATCCGGTATAAATTACTTCCATGCCTGCATCGCGAAGGGCAGTGGCAATAATTTTTGCACCTCTGTCGTGCCCATCTAATCCCACTTTTGCTACTAAAACGCGAATGGGTCTGTTAACTTCAGTTATCATGCAATCGTTCTATTTGTGTTGACAAAAGTAAGTAAAGGAAGGCTATTGTAAGGCATTTCGGTAATAGGGTGCTTTTAAAGCGGCTACTCTTTTATTTAACCATTGGTTAAAATGGGGCTGGGCATTTTGAAAATAAATAATTTTTGTACCATTTTCTCTGGCTAATGGGTTGTTTAATGAGTCAATAACAGTATATCTTTCAAACATATGAAAAGCTGTATCATTTTTATTGGGTAAATGTTTGGCTATTAGAATAATGTTTTGAATATGGTAATGATTAGGCATCCACAATACAAAGGACGCATCATCGCTAAATACTTCAGGTAAATGATATTGCTTTCCATAATAATTCATTGCACCGGCAAAAGCATAATTTCTGCTGAAAATAAGGGTGTTGTTTTTTTCTGTTTCAGGTAAATGGTTGTAAAAATTAGACAGTTTTGCTGTTGTGCTTTTCCAGCCAATCATATCAGCAAAATCTTGTGGTAGAGGGTGCATTTGTTGATCTTCCCACTTAAATAAATCGGTTTGATTTAAATGGGTACGTGTATAATATACCGCTAATTGTTTAGGTGTTGCAATAGGCAATAACACTGGCCATGCAAATATTCCCAATATTATAGAAAAAGAAATTACCGGATAAAGTAACCAACGATGATGTGTTTGTGTAAATTGTTCAATTGCATAAGCCCCAAATCCAAAAAATAAAGGGTATAAACCCAAAGCATAATAATCTTTCCCATGCAGTAATAACAATAAGACAATTACTGTTATATATGCCCAACCAAATAGCCTATATTTTTTTCCTGCAGTGCTTAGCAACACCCAGATAAGACCAATAATCCAAATATAAAAACAGGGCAGGTTTAAAAGTAATTGACCTTTTAGAAAGTCTTGAGAGCTAACATACTGCAATTGCGATTGATGTAGTAATTGCATATGATGTATAAAGGGAAATTGGTGTTGGTATTGCCAAATGAAATGTGGAAGTATAATAAGCCCAGCAATGAACGCAGCCAAGTATATGTGCTTTATTTTAAATATTTTTCTTTGTTGGGTAATTAAAATCCCCGCTAATATACCCACTGCATAAAATACTACAGAAGCTTTACTCAATACACCCAATCCTACTGCAATTCCACTCAGGTATATCCATTGAGGTTTTTCTGTTTTCATCCATTGAAACCAACAAAAGGCAATAGCTGTATAAAAAAAAACTTCTAAAAAGTTAGGTTGAAATAAAAAGAACAATCGTAAATATGCATCCAATATAAAAGGAAGCCAACACAATATGAGAGCCAATGTTTTACCACCTAATTGAATCACCATTTTACCTACTAATACAAATGTGAAAGCGCCAAATAAAGCAGGCCAAATTTTAATCCAGAATAGGCCGCCTCCGCAATAGCTGGCCATCCACCCAAATAATGACAGCAATGGTGGTGCTTCCATATAACCCCATGCTAAATGAGACGACTCGGCTAAATACAAAAATTCATCTCGATGCGGCTCATAATATTGGCTTTGCAACAAAAAAGGTAATACTACTTGAATGGCGGCTAATACAGCAAGCCATTTAGAAATAGGTTTCATTTATATTAAAGTAAAATAAAACCATGCATATTGCAAAAAATATTTACGACAATAATTGTAGGGTATGCTTAATACGATGAATAGTAGCTGCCTGGCCAATAGCTGCTGCAATATCAAATACATGTGGTCCAAATTTTCCACCTACTAGCATAATTCTAAAGGGCAACATAAGCTCTCCGGGTTTTAATTGATGTGCTGCTGCCATTTCTTTAAAATCTTTTTCTAAATTTTCTGCATCCCAACTAGTAGCTAATTCTAAATTTCGAATAAGTTCTACAAAAAATTGTTGTTTAGCAGCATTCCATTTGCCGTTAATTGCAGCAGTATCAATTTGTTCAGGGTGTTGAAAGAAAAAAGACGATTGTGTTACAAAGTCGGGTAATAACTGGCAACGTTCTTTCACTAAATCCATTACTTGGTGCAAATAATTATCATTGTTAATGTGTATACCTGCTTTTTCAAAATAAGGTTTTACTTTATCGGCATAGTGTTGAACAGGCAGTTGTTGAAGCCAACTATGGTTGAACCATTTAGCCTTTTCATAATCAAATCGGGCACCGCCTTTGTGTATACGTTCAATAGAAAAATTTTCAATTAATTCTGTTAATGAAAAAATTTCTTGTTCGCTGCCATTATTCCATCCCAGCATGGCTAGCATATTTACAAAAGCTTCAGGCAGGAAGCCACGTTCCTTAAAACCGGTGGTTGTATTTCCGGTGCTGGGGTCAGTCCAATCCATGGCAAATACGGGAAAACCTAATCGCTCGCCATCACGTTTACTCAATTTGCCATTACCATCCGGTTTTAAAATTAAGGGTAGGTGTGCCCATTGCGGCATTTTATCTAATCCAAATAAATATTTCCATAGCAAAATATGTATAGGGGCACTAGGTAACCATTCTTCACCCCTAAAAGCGTGAGATATTTGCATTAAATAATCATCTACTACTACTGCCAAATGGTAAGTAGGCATTCCATCAGCTTTTAATAATACTTTATCATCAGTTAGGCCGGTATCAAAAGTTACAGTACCTCTAATCATATCATTACAAGTAACAGTTTCATGCTCGGGCATTTTTATGCGAATTACATATGGTACATTGGCTGCTAATTTTTCTAGTACTTCCTCCGGTGAAAGACTAAGCGAATTAATGCATTGCTTTCTGGTTTGGTGATTGTATTGAAAATTAGGAATAGTTTTCCGTTTTTCTTCTAATTGTTCAGGCGTATCAAAAGCATAATAAGCATAGCCTTTTTCAATTAATTCTAAGGCATAAGATTTGTATATTGGTTTTCTTTCACTTTGTCTATACGGCGCAAATGGTCCACCGTTAACCGGGCTTTCATCCGGTATTAATCCGCACCACTGCAAACAATCAAAAATATATTGTTCTGCGCCGGCAACAAATCGGGTTTGGTCAGTATCTTCTATTCTCACTATAAAACTGCCATTGTTTTGTTTAGCAAATAGGTAGTTAAATAATACAGTACGTACACCACCTAAATGTAAACCACCCGTAGGAGAGGGGGCAAAACGAACCCTTACTTTTTTATTTTCCATGGTGCAAAGATAATACTGCCACTTACTTTCTGTACGCTTAAATGTATTTAGAAATATCTTTGTACTATGTATTTTGTTAAAACACCGTGGTGGTTACGCAGCTTATATCCGAAATTAACTTGGCGTATGCCAGTAAATGAAAAAAAATTATTTCTAACATTTGATGATGGTCCTGAAATAACAGCTACTCCTTTTGTCTTAGATATACTTAAAGAATATAATGCAAAAGCTACATTTTTTTGTTTAGGTAAAAATGTGGCTTCGCATCCTAACATATATGAACGAATATTAGCCGAGGGGCATGCAGTAGGTAATCATACTTTTAAGCATTTAAACGGATGGAAAGTGAATAACAAACAATATATTAATGATGTGATGGAAGCTGCAAAATATATTGACAGTAATTTATTTAGGCCTCCTTATGGCCGCATTACTCGTTTTCAATCGGCTGTTTTACAAAGCGCATCTAAAACCGCTATGCAACTTCCCTTTAAAATTGTAATGTGGGATGTACTAAGCGGTGATTTTGATATACATATTTCTTCAGAAAAATGTTTATCTAATGTAATTAATTATGCACAAGCTGGCTCTATTATTGTATTTCACGATAGTGTTAAAGCCTTTACCCATCTGCAATATGTATTGCCTAAAGTGCTAATTCACTTTGCTGAAAAGGGCTTTCAGTTTCAAAATTTATCGCATTAAAAAAATGGCCAGAGTAAAAACTCCGGCCCTGTTTATTCCGTACCCTATGAAAACAAAATTGAATTTGTTTTTTAATTTTTTATCAACGGATAAATGCAACACTTAAACGTCGTCAATTCGTTTTTATTGTAACAAAAAAAAAATTATGCAGTTTATTGATACACATACACATTTATATGTAGAAGAATTTAACAGCGATAGAACAGCTGTAATGCAAAGAGCTATTGATGCGGGCATTACCAAAATGTTTTTACCTGCTATTGATGCAGGTACTTATGAGGTAATGATGCAATTGGAAAAAACATATCCCGAACATTGTTTTGCCATGATGGGCTTACATCCCTGCTCTGTAAATGAAAATGTTCAACAAGCTTTACAAATTGTTCAAGACTGGCTGAATAAGCGACACTTTGTTGCTATTGGAGAAATAGGACTAGATTTTTATTGGGATAAAACATTTACACAACAGCAATATGAAGCATTTGACACACAGATGCAGTTAGCTCTCGAAAAAAAAATTCCCATTGTTATACATACCCGCAATGCTATGCAAGAAACAATTAACAGGGTTAAACCCTTTTCAACAAAAGGGTTAACCGGCATATTTCATTGTTTCAGCGGCAGTTATGAAAGCGCTAAACAAATTATAGATATGAATTTTAGCTTAGGCATAGGTGGTGTATTAACCTATAAAAATGCAGGATTATCGGCGGTATTAGACAAAATTCCACTATCTTCTATTGTGTTAGAAACGGATGCGCCTTATTTAACACCCGTACCATTCAGAGGTAAACGTAATGAATCTGCTTATCTAACATACATAGCCGAGTATTTAGCCACTGTAAAAAAGGTTAGCTTAGCAGATGTAGCAGCTATTACCACTGCCAATGCAGAAAAAATATTTCAGGTATAAACAGGAACAACTATTTTTGCGGCCCGGTAATAGCTACCATAGCTACATGTTTATGATACTGGCTATAGAAACTCCGGTTAAACTGCTGTTGCGTCGCAATCCGTTCATCTGTAACAAGTACAGCAGCAAAACCTGCCAAACAGAGGGGTGTCCGAGTGGTTGAAGGAGCACGCCTGGAAAGTGTGTATACGGGAAACCGTATCGAGGGTTCGAATCCCTTCCCCTCTGCATAATATTGTACTCCATATTTTTAAATTCATTATATTAAATTTTCATTAATTTTCCGAGTACAAAATATTTTCCCGCTTATATTTATTTCAATACATTAATATCTGTTTAAAAAAAGATTAATAATTGCTTAATACAAAAAAGGCTGTATGGCTAATTTGGACGAATACTTTTGTGCCAAATAAAGCCATTGTTTGTGAAGAAAATTATTTTATTGTTGATTAACAGCCTTATTTGTGTAGCATTGTTTGCGCAAAATATTACCATACAAGGTAAAGTAATCGGTAGCAAGAATGAGCCACTAGCCGGTGCTACTATTACCATATCAGGCGATGCATCTATGGTTATTAAAACCAATGTTGATGGTATTTTTTCATTTAAAACTGAACCGGGCAAAAAATATACCTTACAAATTAGTTACGTGGGGTATCAACTCAAAACCATTACCGATGTTACTGCCAATAGCAATACAGAGCCGCTATCCATTCATTTAACCGATGCCGGCAATAATTTAGGCGATGTTACTGTAAAAGCCACTTCCCGAACGCAGGCCAAAGCAGAAACTATTAATAGCGCCATTCAATACCAAAAAAATACAGCAGTGGTAGCGCAAGTACTTTCAGCAGAAGCCATTAAACGTACTCCTGATAGAAATACCGGCGAGGTATTGAAAAGAATTCCGGGGCTGTCGGTAATTGATGGTCGTTATTTGGTGGTTCGTGGTTTGGCCGATCGATATAATCAAGCTATGTTAAATGGTATTTTATTAAGTAGCACAGAACCTGATAGAAAAACTTTTGCTTTTGATATTTTTCCCTCAAATATTATTGACAATATTATTGTTAATAAAACTTTTTTACCCGAATATTCCGGTGAATGGGCCGGAGGATTGGTGCAAATAACCACCAATGATGTGCCTATTAAAAAATTTTTGGAAATACAGGCTGGAACCGGTTTTAATACACAAACCGTTGGTCACGATTTCTATCAATACAAGGGTGGTAAACTCGATTTTTTGGGATTTGATGATGGTACCCGTGCATTACCTGCCGATTTACCAACTAAATCTGCTTTTAATGAATTAACACCTGAACAAAAAACAGTATATGGTAAACAGTTTGAGAATATTTGGACTTCTAGTCCGAACAATAAAATATTGCAATTACTTTCTAAAAATTTTAGAATAGCAGGTGGATTTAATACGGCAATGGGAAGCCGTAATAAACTAGGTGGCGTATTTGCATTAAATTATAACTTAACGCCTCGCAATACTTTTTTTGAAAATAGAATTTTTTCATTTTCTAATAATCAGGCAAGTGTAAATTTTGATTACAGCAATAATAAATATGCTAACGATGTTTTATGGGGTGCTTTGGGTTCATTAACCTTGCAATTAGGTAGTTATCACAAAATATCATGGAAAAATATTTTTAATGTAAATTCTAGTAACTACAGTACTGAGCGTACCGGCAAAGATTTTGAAAGCAATTCAACCATTGGCGATAATATTCGTGCAACAGAACTAGCTTTTAAAGCCAATACTTATTTTAATACCAATATATCCGGCGAACATTTCATTCGTCCCTTACAAATAAAATTAGATTGGTTTGGCAGTTTTGCTATCTTAGACCAATACATTCCTGATCAACGTCGTGTACAGTACAATCAGGATGATCCATTAATTCCAACTTCACCATACTCTCTTTTAATTAGTGCATCTAAAACATCACAAAGAAGTGGTAGCAGATTCTATGGTTTTTTAAACGATTATATTTATACCACAGGGGCTAATATAACTAAATCAATTCGTTGGAATAATCAATTGCAAAATATAAAAGCAGGTTATTTCTTTCAAGTAAAAGATCGATTATTTGATTCACGGCCTTTTGCTATTTATTTACCTATTGATAACCCTACTTTACGTTTAGAGCCGCCTGCCGTGGTGTTTAGTCCTCAAAATTTTGGAAATGGTACCGATAATAAATTTGCCTTTAATGAAATATATGATATACGTTATAGGTACTTAGCTAACTCAATTTTAAACGCAGGTTTTCTGCAAATAGATAACCAATTATTGCAAAATAAATTACGAATTATTTGGGGTGCCAGAGTAGAAAATTTTGATCAGCTATTAGGGAGTGTACGTAAATCTGATCCACGTTATTTGCATACCGAAAAATTAGATGTATTGCCTGGTATAAATGCCACTTATAAACTAAACAATGCAGTTAATCTGCGCTTAGCCGGTTCTCAAACCGTTATTAGGCCAGAGTTTAGAGAACTAGCATCTTTTTCATTTTATGATTTTGATTTAGGGGCAACTATAACAGGTAATCCTAATTTGCCTAGAACCAAAGTAACCAATTTTGATTTACGCTATGAGTTTTACCCTAAAGCAGGTGAGTTATTTAATGTGGGTCTCTTTTATAAATATTTCCAAAATCCAAGTGAGTTGTATTTTAATAATACAGGTGCAGGAAGCTCAGGTACATTTAACTATATTTCGCCTGATGATGCACAAAGTGTAGGAGCTGAGGTTGAATTTAGAAAAAAATTAGATTTTAGTAATGCATTAAAAAACTTTACTGTACAAGGTAATTTGTCCTATATCTACAATCGTATACCCAGTTTAAATAGGCCCATGCAAGGGCAAAGCCCTTATTTAATAAATATTGGTATACAATATGATTTGCCTGTATTAGGTTTAAATACCACATTATTATTTAATCAAATAGGAAGACGCATATATTATGTAGGTGGTAGTGATAATCCTCCGGTATGGGAAGCTCCAAGACCTCTGCTTGATTTGCAGGTAGCAAAAAAAGTATTGAAAAATAGAGGTGAAATTAAATTAAATATTTCTGATATTATTAATCAAGAAGCTAGGTTTTATCATGATTTGAATGATAATAAAAAATATGATGCTGGTACCGATGCACTAGCTATCAGAAGAAAATATGGCACCAATGTTTCACTGTCATTTGCTTATTCTATTATTAAATAAAACAATCATTTTTAAATTAAATTACTGTTACGTATGAAGCAAACTATTTTATTCATGGCTATGGCACTGCTAGTAATTACAAGTTGCCGTAAAATTGAAATGGATGGTGGTACAACCATCAATCCTAATCCCACTCCAACACCAGGTGTGGAAAATACTATATTAGAAGGAAGAATTAAAGTAAATACCACTTTAAAAGCTAATTATACCTATAAACTAAGGGGTTTGGTATATGTTACTGAAGGCGCTATTTTAACCATTGAGCCTGGTACCAAAATAGTGGGTGAATTAAATAAAGCCGGGGGATTGGTTATTACACGGGGCTCTAAAATTATTGCCGATGGAACTGCCGATAAACCCATTGTATTTACATCTGAATCGCCAAATCCGCAACGTGGCGATTGGTCCGGGGTTGTTTTATTGGGACAGGCACCTACCAATGCATCTTTTAATGGTCAGGCAGGTATTGGTGAAATTGAAGGTGGTATTAACAATGCAGACGGATTAGGGTTGTATGGTTTGGGTAGCAGTTCTAACCCTGCAGACAATAGTGGTATTTTACGCTATGTTAGAATTGAATATGCCGGATATGCTTTTTTACCTGATAAAGAAATTAATGGGTTAACATTTGGCGGTGTGGGTAATGGAACAATTGTTGATTTTGTTCAAGTATCCTATGCAAATGATGACTCATTTGAATGGTTTGGTGGCACCGTAAACTGTAAACACCTTATTTCTTTTAGAACATTAGATGATGATTTTGATACCGACAATGGCTTTCAAGGTAAAGTGCAGTTTGGTATTGCATTACGCGATAGTGCTGTAGCTGATATTTCGAAAAGTGAGGCTTTTGAAAGTGATAATGACGCCAATGGTAGCACGTTATTACCCCAAACAAATGCTGTATTTAGTAATATGACTGTTTTAGGCCCAAAAGCACAATTAAGCAACAAGGGTAATAGTTTGTTTTTATGTGGTGCACAAATAAGAAGAAACTCAAGCATCAGCATTATGAACTCAATTATTGCCGGATGGCCGCAAGGCTTGTTGATAGATGCCAGTAAGGGAACACCCACCGATTTAAATATAACTGCTTCTAACCCCACTTTGTTTGTTCAAAATACAATTATTTCCGGCTGTACAACTCCTGTTAAGTATGCTGCTTCTTCTACAGCACCAACGGGTGCAACCGATGCTTCAATTTTAGATTGGTTTAATACAACTGCTTATAGTAATACAATTTTAAATAATAATAGCGATGTAGCTTTGGGCGATCCTTTTAATTATAGCAATCCCGATTTCAATCCAACGCCTGCATCTCCGGCAAAAACAGGCGCTTCATTTGGTCATCCTAAATTAAATGGATGGTTTACTGCTGTAGCCTACCTAGGTGCTTGTGCACCTGGGGATACTTGGTGGAAAAGCTGGACTAAATTCAATTAGTAAAAAAATGAATACTATAACAGCCTTGTATTATACAGGGCTGTTTCTTTTTGGATAATTTGAAAATTTTGCATATGAAAGCCATCGTAATTCTTATATGCTTTTTGTTTTTACAGAGTTGTGTAGAACAGCAAAAACCTAATCTTGTAAATCAGTCCACTATTGTGTTAATGCCGGTACATTTGATGGATACTATCCAGCATTTTTTTAATAATGATAATTGGCGTGTTGTAATGAATGGGAAAGATACATTCTATC
>JAGWPI010000285.1 GCA_028877005.1 Bacteroidota bacterium
CTATATCTCTTGGGAAAAAAAATGAAGAGTTAACATGGAAAAAACAAGATGAGATTGGTATCTTAATTCAAGAGTATAATAAAATGGTGCACCAATTGGAAGAGAGTGCCGAAGCATTAGCAAAAAGCGAAAGAGAGGGTGCCTGGCGTGAGATGGCCAGACAAGTGGCACATGAAATCAAAAATCCTTTAACACCAATGAAATTAAGCATCCAATATTTACAAAAAGCAGTAAATGATAAGCAACTTGATGCAGCACAATTAAATAGTTTAACCAATAGGGTTACACTTACTTTAATTGAACAAATTGACCAGCTTTCAAAAATTGCAGGTGATTTTTCTCAATTTGCCAATATAGGTAATGTGCAACTAGAGTATTTTGATATTTCAGAGGTAATACGAAGTTTAGTGCAATTGCACAGTGCAGATAATAACGTAAAAATTTCGTGGAAAAAAGAAATGGGTTTTTATGGGTTATATGCAGATAAAACCCAAATGCAACGTTTATTTACAAATCTCATCAAAAATGCATTTGAAGCTGTAGAGGGTGTTACTAATCCCTCTGTGCACATACATCAAGCCAATGTAGCCAATAATATATTAATTTCTGTAACCGATAATGGTTCAGGCATTCCTGATGAGTTTATTGGGAAAATATTTTCGCCCAACTTTACTACAAAATCATCAGGAACCGGTTTGGGATTAGCTATTTGTAAAGGCATTGTAGAAAAAGCCGATGGAAAAATTTGGTTTGTAACTAAACAAGCTATTGGAACCACCTTTTATGTGCAGTTACCTTTCGGTTCTAAAACAGTTTAACTTTTTCTTTTCTTATGCTGTTCAGAAAGAAATGCTTCAAATTGTTCCAGTGTAAAACTGCTTAAATTTTGAGCGCTAGTTAAGGGTGTTTTTTGTGCCACCAATATTCCATATTTACAATCATCAAAACCATCAATTGAATGTGCATCCGGATTAATAGAGATTAAAACATTTTTTTGTATTGCGGCAGAAATATATCTCCAGTCAATATCCAAACGTCTAGGATGCGCATTCAGTTCTAGAACTACCTGATGTTTGGCACAAGCTTCAATAATAGCCTCATGATTAATAGGGTAACCTTTTCTGCTCAATAATAATCTTCCGGTTAAATGACCTAAAATGCTTGTATAAGGGTTTTCAATTGCCTTCATTAATCGCATCATGGCCTTTTCTTCTGTCATTTTTAAATTGGAGTGTACTGATGCAATAACAATATCAAATAATTGTAAAATTTCATTTGAATAATCTAATGATCCATCATTTAATATATCACTTTCAATGCTTTTAAAAATTTTAAAAGGTGCTAAATTTTTATTCAACTCATCAATAGCTGCATGTTGGGCAAAAATTCTTTCTTCTTGCAAACCGTTAGCATAGAAAGCAGATTTTGAGTGATCGCTGATGACTAAATATTCATATCCTTTTTCTTTTGCCGCAATTGCCATTTGCTCAAGTGTATGCTGCCCATCACTCCAATTACTGTGGCTGTGAATAATACCTTTGATTTGGTTGAGTTGGATGGGTTTGGTAATTTTTTTTGCTTTGTATTGTTGTATTATTTCCGGGAACTCTCTTCTAAATGCAGGAATTATTTCTAGGCCAGCATCTGTAAAAATTTCGGTTTCATTGTTATATGCTTTATTTTCTATGTATGCAAATTGTTTTTCCCATGCTTCTATAAATTCTTTACTGCAACTGGTAATAAAAGTATAGTATGAAAATTGCTGATA
>JAGWPI010000286.1 GCA_028877005.1 Bacteroidota bacterium
TTGAATCAGTTACCAGTGAATCTTTTTTACCAAAATCATATTGTTGTCTAAACAAATAAGTATTTTGTTTATATACATTGCCTGTGTTAACGGTAGTACTAAATGGATTTGGGTTAGCAATTCCTGCAACGCCTAATCTGGTTTCTAGTTCATAAGGATTATTTAAAGCCAAACTATCAATTTTGGCGGGATCTTTCAAACCACCATTTTCTGATGAAGCATTTTTATTGGATAGAAATATAAAATAGTTTTCATATCTTTTGTTAGGTGATTGATAATGAGTAGTAAAGCGTAGGTTATTATTACTGGCATTTTGATTTTTATAAGTGCCGGGCGCATTAGTAAACCGATATTCAAAAGAAAAATTAAAATTACTTTTTCGGTTTTGTGTATGCATAAAATCGAGTAATTGTTCAGATTTATTACCCAGTAAATATGCTATTTCCGTATAAGGGCGAGTTGTTTGAAATATTTTTGTATTTTCTAATGTAAAATTATAAATATCAAATTGATGAAAGCCGGCATCCCACCCTGATTGCATAACGGGGGAAAATAAAAGAGAATGTGAAGCAGTTCCAAAATTACCTAAAGTATAATAACTATAAGGTTGCGGAAAACGTCGAGTAAAATCATTTAGTGAAGAATCAATTTTACGAATTCTAGTTGAATCAAAGTGTCGATAAAAAATGGTAATTGAATCGGCATATTTATCTCTATGCTGCAATGAATCTTGTTTAGGCTGTGCAGGAATAGGCCTTCCATTCCTATCATATGAAACATTACCCGCATTAGTACCTCCAAATCGGCCGGATTGTCCATATTGTTGTTGTGCAGCAGCCAGTTTTGAAATGCTGATGAAAACTACTGCTAACAAAAATATTTTAACCGCTGCCAATCTGTTCATGCTGACTAAATGAAGTGCAAATTAAAGCTAAAGCTTTAAATGTATAATTATAATCAAGACACAATTGTTGTTATAATTGCTGTATTAATTCTATAAACAGCAAACTTAACTTAGGTTCAGCTGCTTTTGCTGCTTCTAAAACTTCTTCATGGGTTATTATATTATCTTCATGCCTAATACCTAAATCTGTTACCACACTTACAGCAAATACCTTCATGCCTGCATGTACTGCTGCTATTGTTTCTTGTACAGTACTCATGCCAACAACATCGCTGCCTATAAATTTAATAAGCTGATATTCAGCATGTGTTTCAAAGGTAGGGCCAGTTACAGCTGTATATACACCCTCATGTAATTCTATATTATTAATTTTTGCAATTTTTATGGCTTCTGCAATTAATTTTTTACAATAAGGTTCACTCATATCAGGGAAACGGGTACCTAAATCTTCTTCATTAGAGCCGATTAAAGGATTAGATGTAAAAAAGCTAATATGGTCTTTCAATATCATTAAATCGCCTACCTTATAATCCGGATTAACCGCACCCGCTGCATTAGATAATAGGAGCGTTTCCACACCCAGTAACTTCATTACTCTAATTGGGAAAACAACTTGTTGCGGTGTGTATCCCTCATAAAAATGAAATCGTCCGGCCATTACAAGAACTGATTTTCCTTTTAATTTTCCTATAATTAATTTACCGCCATGACCTTTTACTGTACTAACAGGGAAATATGGAATTTCAGCATACGGAATTTCTTTTTCTATTTCTACCAAATTAGCAAGATTGCCTAAACCACTGCCCAAAACAATACCAACCTTTGCGGAAATAGTTAACTGTGATTGAATGTATGTTGCAGCTTCACGTAAATGAGTCATTAGATTATTCATAATAATAGAATTAAGTTTAGTATAATGTTTTATGTTGTTTTTGTTGCCATGCTTCAAACATAGTAATTGCTTCATTGCGACCAATACATTCCATTACCATTGAACGTTGATGAACAGGTAGGGATATTTCCTGGTAGATAAACGAATCATCAAAACCAATATTAGCCGCATCTTCGCGTGTATTGGCAAAATAAACTTTTTTAGGCCTAGCCCAATAAATAGCCCCCATACACATAGGGCATGGTTCGCAAGTGGTATATATTTCGCAGTCAGCTAATTGAAAATCATTTAACACCTTACAAGCCTCGCGAATGGCCGTAACTTCTGCATGTGCCGTGGGATCATTTAACAACAAAACTTTATTGCATCCCCGGGCAATTATTTCACCATTTTTAACTATTACACAACCAAATGGCCCGCCATGATCGGCCATCATACCTTCCATTCCCACCTTTATGGCTTCGCGCATGTAATACAATTCATTCATGTAGCATAGTTTTAGAACCTGCAAGGATATTACATATTTTTTAATAAGGGAAAAAAAGTGGATAAAACAACAATAACCCTACCAAAAAGTAAGGTTATTGTATTAAAATTTATTTGATAATGTATTAGATATTGGCCTTTGGCAAATCATTCATTTCATCTAATCTTTGTTGGCGTAATGTTTCTAATTTTTGTTTGCCATAGGCAATTTTAGCAATTAATACAAATAAAACGGGAACAATAAAAATAGCTAAAAGAGTAGCTGCCAACATACCACCTAGTACAGTAAAACCAATGGTAGAACGGGCAATAGCACCTGCACCCGTAGCAAAAGCCAATGGCAAAACACCTAATATAAATGCCATTGAAGTCATTAAAATAGGTCGAAGCCTTAATTTAACTGCTTCTAAAGTAGCAGGTACAATATCCATGCCCCCATCTACCCTTTCCTTGGCAAATTCAACTATTAAAATTGCATTTTTGGCGGCTAAGCCAATTAGAGTTACCAAACCAATTTGTGCATAAACATTATTATCGAGCTTAGGTATAAAAGTAAGGGCTAGAATTGCACCAAATGCTCCAATTGGTACAGCCAATAAAACAGAAAATGGAATACTCCAACTTTCATATAATGCTGCCAGAAATAGAAAAACAAATAGAATAGATAAACTAAATATATATATAGTACTATTACCAGCATTAATTTCTTCGCGGCTTAAACCGGAAAATTCATACCCATACCCTGCAGGCAGCACTTGTGCAGCTACTTCCCTTAATGCCTCAATAGCTTGTCCACTGCTGTAGCCTTCTTTTGGGGTACCGTTAATTTCAGCAGTTCTAAATAAATTATAGTGAGAAATAAGTGGCGCACTTTCTGTGAGCTGATAGGTAATTAAAGTACTCATAGGCAATAGTGTACCGGCCTGATTTTTAACATAATACTGGTCTAAATCTTTGATATCGCCCCTGTACAATGAGTCGGCTTGAGCCACCACGTGAAAATTTCTACCATATATGGTAAAATCATTCACATATCTACTCCCTAAAAAGGTTTGTAGAGTGTTATAAACATCTGCAATAGACACACCTAATTTTTTACATTTCTCCCGATCAACATCCACTTTATAACCCGGCGTTTTTGCTGTAAAAAAGCTAAAAGCTCGGGCAATTTCGGGCCGTTTATTAACTGTCATTACAAAATTATTGACTACCTTCTCAAAGGTTTTAATATCGTCGGTACTTTCACGTTGTTCTAATTCAAAAGTAAAACCGGCTGTTTGCCCCAATCCCGGAATGGCCGGTGGTTGAATTACCACAATATTTGCCTCTTTAATAACTGCAAATCTTTTTTGTAACGTAGCAATAATAGATTTAATTTGTTGTGATTTGTCTGTACGCTGATCCCAAGGTTTTAATTGACAAAATATGGTTCCGCTATTAGATTTTGTTGCAAATGTTACCACGTTTAATCCACCTAAAGCAGCAAAGTGCCCTACACCGGGAACATCTTTTAAAATAACCATCATTCTATTTAGTACATCTAAACTTCGGGTGGTTGAGCTAGCTTCTGGCAATTCAAAAGTAATATAGATACGACCTTCATCTTCCGTTGGAATGAACCCTGTAGGTTTATTTTTAAACAAAACTGCAGTTCCAATAAAAATGCAGGCCAATAATACCATAGCATAAGGTGCTGCTTTAATTACTTTACGAACCCCTAAGGTATATTTTGCTGTTGTTCTTCTAAACCACTCATTAAATCTGAAAAAGAATTGATTAATACCACGAGAACTTTTATTTAAAGCCATAGGGCGCAGCATTAACGAACATAAGGCTGGCGTTAATGACAAAGCTACAAATGCAGAAATAAGCACAGAAATGGCAATTGTAATAGCAAATTGTTGGTATAACCTGCCTACTATACCCGGAATAAAGCCTACAGGGATAAATACTGCCGCCAAAATAAGGGCAATAGCTACCACAGGACCTGATATATCTTTCATAGCACGAGCAGTTGCTTCTTTTGGCGTTAAGTGCTCATGATCAATATAATGCTGAACTGCTTCTACTACAACAATAGCATCATCTACCACAATACCAATGGCCAAAACAAAGCCAAACATGGTTAAGGTATTAATAGTAAAACCTAAAGGAATAAAAAAAGCAAACGTACCAATAATAGATACTGGGATGGCCAATATAGGTATTAATGTGGCACGCCAGCTTTGCAAAAATAAAAATACCACCAGTGTAACTAAGGCTAGAGCTTCTAATAAGGTTTTTACTACTTCATCAATAGATACTTTTACTACAGAAACTGATTCAAATGGAACAGTATAATCAATATCTTTTGGAAAAGATTGGCGTAATTGATTCATTGCATTGTATACACCTTGTGCTGTTTCTAAAGCATTACTTCCGGGTGCTTGATATACTAACAAATAGGAAGCACGTTTCCCATCTACAAATGAGTTACTGGCATAACTAAATTTTCCCAACTGTATGCGAGCTACGTCTTTTAAATATACCAAAGAACCATCAGATGGTTTACTTCTAACTATAATATGTGCAAATTGATCTTCAGTACTTAATCTACTATTGGTAAAAACATTGTACTCAAATGCCTGATCGTTATTTTGGGGTGGCGCACCTACTGAACCTGCAGCAATTTGCAGGTTCTGATCTTGTAAAGCATTCAATACATCAGTAGTAGTTAATCCTAGTTGCGCCATTTTATCGGGTTGTAACCAAATACGCATGCTAAAATCATCTGCACGAGTAAAAATATCGCCAACTCCTTTAACACGTAACAATGCATCTCTTACAAAGATGTTGGTATAGTTATCAACAAAAGTTACACTGTGAGAACCATTTGGTGAATACATGGCTACCAGCATTAATATACTTGGATTTCTTTTCCGAGTGGTTAAACCTAAGCGTTTTACATCATCCGGTAATTGTGGTGTTGCAATGCCAACTCGGTTTTGCACGTCTAATGCCCCTATGTTTACATCTGCACCTACATTATAAACTACATTAATAGTGGTACGTCCATCACTGGTACTATTACTTTGTAAATAAGCCATACCCGGCGTACCATTCACTTGTGTTTCTATGGGTGTAGTAACAGTTTGCTCAACGGTTTGGGCATCGGCACCATTAAATGAGCCAGTAATTTGAACTGTTGCAGGTGTAATATCAGGATATTGACTAATGGGTAAATTTAAAATAGCTAAAACCCCTAACAAAACAATAACAATAGATATTACTATTGCGGTAACAGGGCGTTTTATGAATGTATTTGCAATCATATATTTACTTAATTTAATTTAGTGAGCTTTAGATACAGTTAATTGTACTTTAGCTCCATCACGTAATTTTTGCACACCATCTGTTACAATTGTATCTCCATCTTTTAATCCTGAACGAACAACTACTTTATCATTAATGCGTTGTCCCAAAACAATTTTTTGTTCAGTAACAGTTTGGTTATCATTTAATACAAAAACAAAATATTCGCCCATTTGCTCTACCACAGCTTTAAAAGGAATGAGCAAAAACTGCTGTGCAGAATTATTATTTTTTACGCGCACATTACAACTCATGCCTGGTTTAAGTACATTATTGGGATTGGGGAAGATGAAACGAATACGAATGGTACTGGTTTGTGGATCAACCGCCCTATCAATAAAGCTAATTTGGCCCGGATATGGATAACTAGTTTGGTCGTTAAAATTCATGGTAAACATAGAATCTGTATTTGGAGCAGGATGTGCCTTTAATGCGGCAAAACGAGGTATTAAACTTTGATCGGCTGCTATATCTACTGCCATAGGATTGTCTGACGAAATTGTATTCAACAGGGTTTGATTGGAAGTAATGAGTGCCCCCATTTTAACCTGAGAAATTCCAATTGTTCCATCAAAAGGTGCATATAATATTGAAAATTTCAAATCGGCTTCAGCTCTGGCAACAGCAGCTTTGGAGGCAGCTACTTGCATTTTAGCAGCTTGCAAATCAGTAATAGCATGGTCAACCACTTGCCGAGCTATTGCATCTTTCTTTAATAAATCGGTATAACGGTCTGCATCTTGTTTTGCTTTATCTAAGTTTGCCATTGCCACATTCATATTGGCTACTGCCTGGTTGTAAGCAGCCTGGTATGTTTCATGATCAATATCATATAACTTTTGACCTTTTGATACATGTTGACCATCATTAAAAAAAATACCCTTTATATATCCGGTTACTTGCGCCCTTAATTCTATTTCATTAAGTGCAACAACTGTAGCGGGATAATTATCGTAATATACCGCAGAACCTTTTTGAACCTGATAAGTATTTACCGCAACCGGAGGTAATGATTGTTGTTGTGGTTTATTGGTGCAGGATATTAATAACCATGCTGAAACAAATGCCAACATAAAACGAAACAAATTGCTCATATAAATTATTTATTTTTTTATTGAATTGTACCTAAAGCTTTTTCTACATCAATTTTACTTTCTAACAATTGATAAAGTGCATCATAATAATTGAGTTGCGCCGTTCTTAAATCGCTTTCCGCAACAATTACATCTAAGTATGTTTTTATACCTGAATTGTATTGTAATTGAATGGTTTCATATACATCATTTGCCAATGATAAATTATCTTTTAATGCATTGTAATTGGCTAAATTTCCTTTATAGTTGGCCATTGCATTAGCATATTCTGAATTTACTCTGCTTTTTAATGCCACCATATCCCAATTGAGTCGATCTATTTGCAGTTGAGCCTCTTTTATTTGATTAACCCGTTTATTACCCTGAAAAATTGGCACAGAAAATTGGAGGCCAATATTGGAATTACCTAAATTTTGATTATATAATTTTCCAAAATCGTTATTCAGATAATTAAAATTATAGTTCCCATAAGCAGAAATAGTGGGAATAAAACCCCACTTATAATATTTTAAATTTGCCTGTTGCAGTTTTTGTTGTGTAACCAATTGTTGGTATTCTATTCTATTTTCAAAAAATACATTTATAGAAGTGTCTATAAATGCATCCTTTTCCATGGTAGTAGTATCATAATTTAAATGTAAAGAGGCTGTATCCGGATATCCCATTAACTCTTTTAAATAAACCATTTTAGCATGCACTAAGTCAAACACCTGTTTACGTTGTGCCACTGTATTGTTTAAAGATATGGTAGCACGTTTATAATCAGTTTTATCTACAATACCTGCTTTATATTGATGGTATGAATCTTGGACATTTTTTTGCAAGCGAATAATAGCTTGATCTAAAACCTGCACTTGCTTTTGGGTAAGTAAAACATCATAAAATGCTTTACTTACATTAACGGTAACATCTATTTTATTGCTGGTGGTATTTTGTTTTACCTGCTTTTTAACTTGTTGTGCGGTTTGACTAGCTAATAAAGCATCTCTATTAAATAAATTTTGAGATAAGGTTAATCCTAAATTTGATGCATTGGTAGTTCCATTACGTACATAATTGCCACCAA
>JAGWPI010000287.1 GCA_028877005.1 Bacteroidota bacterium
ATGAAAATTCTTTTAAAACAGGTAACCATTGCTGATATTTTAAGTAAATACAATGCTACTGTGCAGGATATTTTGATAGAGAATGGGCAAATTTTAGCGATTGCTCCCAATCTAAACATAGAAGCTGATCAAGAACTAGCATTACCAAATTGCTTTGTTTCTCCTGGATGGGTTGATCCATTTGTCCATTTTTGTGACCCGGGTTATGAACATAGAGAAAATATTCATTCAGGTGCTGCTGCTGCAATAGCCGGTGGTTATACAAGAGTAGCTACAATTCCCAACACATCTCCTTGCATCCAAAATAAAACGCATATTGATTATTTAATTCAGGCTGCTCATTCTACATCTATTAATATCCACCCTTTAGGCGCAATTAGTAAAAATATAGAAGGAAAAGAATTGGCTGAAATGTATGATATGCAACAATCTGGCGCAATAGGCTTTACCGATGGCTTATTGCCAGTTCAATCATCCGGGCTAATGTTAAAAGCTTTACAATATATAAAAGCTTTTAAAGGAATCATTATACAATTACCGGAAGATACTGCCATTGCACCTCATGGATTAATGCATGAAGGTATTGTTTCTACTCGTTTAGGATTACCAGGTAAACCAACTATTGCCGAAACACTAATTATTGCCAGGGATATTGATTTAGTACAATATACCGATTCTGCCATCCATTTTACTGGTATTAGCACTAAAGCCTCTTTAAACTTAATTGCTCAAGCAAAGCAGAAAGGCCTTCGCGTTACTTGCTCTGTTACACCACATCACCTATTTTTTTGTGATGAAGATTTAACTGATTATAATACATATTTAAAAGTAAATCCACCTTTGCGAACCAAAGAAGATATGATAGCTTTACGTGAAGGATTATTAAATGGAATAATTGATTGCATTAGTACACACCATTTACCTTATGAAACAGACAGAAAAATTTGCGAATTTGAAAACGCTAAACCGGGTACTATTGGTTTGCAAACAGCCTATGCGGTTATAAACAACTTATTTCCCAATACAGATGCTACTACCATTTCAAATTGGATGGGAAATAATGCCCGAAACATTTTTCAGTTTCCCAAAGCAACTATTATGCCCAATAAACCTGCAGAACTTACTTTATTTAACAGAACAGAAACATGTACTTTCTCCGCACAAAATAATTTGAGTAAATCTATTAATAGTGCATTTTTAAATATGCCCCTTATTGGCAAAGTGTATGGTACTTTTAACAAAAACAAATTACATCTGAATTAATCACTTTGTTTATGAAAGTTAGCTATACGTCGCATATAAAAAAAGGGATTGTAATTGCAGTAATAATTATAATAATGAATGTAATTGGTCAAATTACAGCATTCATATATAAACCGTGGTATGGGTTTATTATATTATCAGTTTTTATTTTTTTATCATTTGCTAGTACTTGGCTATTTAACACACAAACAAAGGGACTGGAGCAGTTTTCTGCCTTAATTAGTCATGGCTTTAAAACAGTTGCAGTGGCTACAGCACTTTTTTTTGTATACAATTTCATAGCTATGCATTATATTTTCCCAAACTATGTTAATCATCAAATAAGTATAATTCAAGCAGATATAAAGCAGCAAGGTGGCACTATTACCAATTTACCATTAGATATGCAGCGTGCCAAACAAATTTGGATGAATACACAATTGGCAGGAGTATTAATCTTATTTTTATTGGCCGGTGGAGCCGGAGCATTATTAGCATCTGTGGCTGCACCCAAAAAATATCAACAAAATCGATAGAAATATTAAAATGGATATATCAATTGTTATACCACTATTAAATGAAGCCGAATCATTACCGGAACTTTGCAGGTGGATTGAAGATGTAACAACAAAAAATGGATATCAGTATGAAATTATTTTGGTAGATGATGGAAGCACTGATAATAGTTGGGAAGTAATACACCAACTATCAAAAACAAATGCAAATATAAAAGGCATTAAATTCCAACGAAATTATGGCAAAAGTGCTGCTCTAAATGAAGGTTTTAAGGCAGCAAAAGGAGATGTAGTTATTACAATGGATGCGGATTTACAAGATTCACCTGATGAAATACCTTCATTATATAACATGGTTATGCATGATGGATTTGATTTAGTAAGCGGATGGAAGAAAAAAAGATACGATAACACACTTACAAAAAATATTCCATCTAAAATATTTAATGCAGCAGCTCGTTGGAGCAGTGGCATTCAATTGCATGATTTTAATTGTGGCTTAAAAGCATATAAAATAAAAGTGGTAAAAAGTATTGAGGTTTATGGTGAAATGCATCGTTATATCCCCGTTATTGCTAAATGGGCAGGCTTTAGAAAAATTACTGAAAAAGTAGTTGCACATCAACCTAGGAAATATGGTATTTCTAAATTCGGATGGGAACGATTTATTAATGGATTTCTTGATTTGGCAACTATAAGCTTTGTAAGTCGTTTTGGTAAGAAACCTATGCACTTTTTTGGTTTGTGGGGAACTTTATTTTTCATGATTGGATTTGTTAGTAGTATATATCTTATAATTGCCAAAGTAATGGAAACAGATTTTGCTTTAACCAATAGGCCCTCCTTTTATATTGCACTAACCTCTATGATTATTGGTATGCAATTGTTCTTAGCAGGCTTTATTGGCGAACTAATTGCCCGAAATGCCGCGGAAAGAAACGTTTATTTGATTGAAAAAAAAATTAGCATTTAACACATGCCAGCACCTGTCATTATCATCGGCCCGGCTTTTCCATTACGCGGCGGTTTGGCTTCATTTAATGAACGGCTGGCACGCCAGTTTATAGAGGAAGGATTTAATACTTTTATCTATACTTTTTCATTACAATATCCATCTTTTTTATTCCCGGGTACTACACAATACTCTACCGAACCACCACCTAGCGATATTAATATTAACGTTAGTATTAATTCAATCAACCCGTTCAATTGGATTAAAGTTGGGCTTACTTTAAAAAAATTACGACCACAAATAATAGTAGTTCGATATTGGCTCCCTTTTATGGGCCCGTGTTTAGGAACAATTTTGCGTTTGGTTCAACGCAATCACATCACCAAAATTATTTGTATTGCAGACAATATTATTCCACATGAAAAAAGACCGGGCGATACGGCATTTACTCATTACTTTATCCAAGCAGTTGATGGATTCATAACAATGAGTGATAAAGTATTGCAAGACCTGAAACAATTTACACAAAAGCCTGCCCTAAAAGTAGTGCACCCATTATATGATAATTTTGGAACCATAGTTCCTAAGAATGAAGCTAGAAAACATTTACAATTACCAATTGACGAAAAAATAATTTTATTTTTCGGTTTTATCAGACCTTATAAAGGTTTAGATTGGCTACTACAAGCTATGCATTATCCGGAAATTCAAAATGCCCATATTAAATTATTAATTGCAGGTGAATTTTATGAAGACCGCCAAAAATACATGGAAATAATTCAAAATTTGGGCATACAACAACAATTGTATTTAAAAACAGATTTTATTGCAGATAGTGAAGTAAAATATTATTTAAGTGCTGCCGATTTTGTTATTCAACCTTACAAAAATGCAACTCAAAGTGGTGTTACCCCTTTAGCCTACCATTTTGAAAAACCTATGTTAGTAACCAATGTAGGAGGCTTACCCGATTTAGTTCCACATTTAAAGGCAGGCATTATTACTGAACCTAATCCTAAAGCTATAGCTGAAGGCATTTTGCAATTATATGCATTAGGAGAATTTTATTTTTTACCGCAGCTTCGGGAAGAAAAGAAAAAATACAACTGGGCAAATTTAACCCATGCTATTATAC
>JAGWPI010000288.1 GCA_028877005.1 Bacteroidota bacterium
AGCCCGATATGCAGATGTATTATTAAATGAAATGAAGCAGTTTAAAAAGAAATTTGCAACTCTAATCAATAGTTTTAAAAAAGAATATGACCTTTTAATCATTGACTGCCCGCCGGGATTATCTGTTTTGCATGAAGCCATCTTTTATTCAGCCGACTGGATTTTAATGCCCAATATTCCTACCACACTATCCATTCGTTCATTTGAAACGGTTGTACAATATTTTAAAGACAATGATTTAAATACCGAAAATATAAAATGTTTTTTCAGTATGGTAGACCATCGAAAAAACTTACACCACGAAACCATGAATGAATTTTATAAAGACAAAATATTCTTAAAAAACTACATACCCTACTTGAGCGATATAGAAAAAATGGGTATACACCAGGCACCATTAGAAACTTATGCGGCCAATAGTTATGCTGCCCAATGTTTTAGAGAAGTTTGGAAAGAAATTAAAAAAAATTGCTTGTAAAATTACCAATATGGTAAAAGAAATTACGTCGTGGTTTAGCCCGGCCTTACAAGAAGAAATGCCCATAGCTGTATATGGATATTTTGGATTTGCTGTATTATTAATACCTACAGCTGCTGCCGACTTTTTGGAATATGAACGCTTTCAATTAATTGAAGCACTATCGCCATATATTTATGCGGGAAAAATTAAAGTTTTTAGCATTAACAGCATCAATAAACAAAGCTGGATGAATCATGACATGGAACCCGCGCACAAAGCTATTCGCCATAACCAGTTTAATGAATATGTATTCAACGAAGTGGTGCCCTATATTCGCAACCACACCAGCACCAATACACATATTTTTACCTGTGGGGCCAGCTTTGGGGCTTTACATGCCATGAATTTATTTTTAAAAAGACCGGATATTATTAATGGTGCCATTAGCATGAGTGGCGTGTATGATTTAACGGAATATACAAAAAGCTATTGGGATGATCAGGTTTATTACAATAGTCCCATACACTATATACCCAATTTAAATGAACATTGGTATCTGGATAAAATTAAAGCCAGTCATCATATACACATTTATTCAGGCTCCGGTGCACATGAAGACCCTGAAGCAACGAAAAAATTTTCAAAAGTATTATGGGAAAAAGGCATTTGGAATGATGCGGCAATTTGGGGTACTGATAGTCCACACGATTGGCCTACATGGCGTAAAATGTTACCATATATAATTGACCATAAATTTTAATCCCAAGATGCTTTCTACTTAAAATCTTCAAACAACATGTTAATTCCTAATAAAAGCTGCACTGCTTTATTAATTTGGGTTTAATATTACAGAACCAATTGAACAGTTTGACTAAACTTATTTACTTACTTACTTTATTATTTGTTGGAATTGTTGAAGTGCATGCACAGCGGCCGGCAGAGTCATTTCCCATACGTGGTACTGTTTACGACATTTCGGCAAGGCGACCAATTGAAGCAGTAGCTGTAATTACTTCATCCGGCAGAGGTACCTTAACTGATTCATTAGGACATTATAGTATACTGGTAAATCCACATGACTCTATCTGGTTTTCATTATTAAACAAAACCACTATGAAGTATCCGGTAGATACTATTTCTAATACAGAAGCATTTAACATCCAAATATTTTTAAATGCATATAATTTACCCGAAGTAAGTGTACGAAATAGAAATTATAGGTTAGATTCCATTCAAAACAGACAAGATTATGCAAAAATTTTCAACTTCCGTAAACCCGGTCTTCGTTTAAGCAATGGCCCTTCGGGGTATAATCCGGGAAGTGTAACCGTAGGTTTAGACTTGGATGAAATTATCAATCTTTTTCGAAGGAAGCGTAATCAAAGCATTGAATCATTACAGAGAAGACTCATACAACAGGAGCAAGATGCTTATATAGACCACCGATTTAATAAAGGCTTTGTTCGAAAAATAACCGGGCTTTCTTCACCGCAGTTAGATAGTTTTATGGTAAAATATCGCCCTGATTATGATATATTAAAAATGTTGAACGATTTAGAGTTTGGCTATTATATTGAACAATGCTATCGGCAATACATGAGCCGTTTAGGATTAGATAAATATTACTTTAGAAAAGAAGACACCCCTTTTTAGAATGGATCATTTCTTACTTACTGAAAATGAACCACTAAACCACCTTTTGTTTTAGTGAATCAACAGGTAGAATAATGCCATCGGTAGTATCTGAATCAGCATTATGACGCAATTGACAGGTTTTATTATTGAGCAAGTGCCCATAAACAATTAAAATAACTGCAGGCACCAGTAAAACAATTTCCCACTTATGCCAAATTTGCTTTGATAGTAAAAATAGTATGCCCAACGAAAAAACAATTAAAGGTTTTAGTTGGTGATGCTTGTATAAATAGCCCCTTAGCAAGGAAAAAGCGCCAATTAAAAATGCTAATAATATCATAAATAACTCAAACCGCTTATTATGAATTATTTCAATACCGAAAAGTGGAAGGCTGGTTAAAACAATGGGTAATAAAGCACAGTGGATAGCACAAGCTACTGAAGTAACAATACCCAACAAATCCCAATTTACCTTTTTAAGTTCCATTTTGCAAAGTTAATATAATGCAACTATGTTGCAAAATATTTTAAACAATATCTTACTAGTATAAAATAGCCATCATTAAGTCGTAAATTTGTGATCTAAAAAAGTGCACATGAATAAAAAGAAGGCAATTGGTTATGGATTGTTTTTTATTGGATTAGTGGCTGTTTTTATGTTGGTTATTTCAAGAGTAACTGATATGTTTAAACGAAGCACATTAACAGAAAGAGCTACAGTGCAACCTTTTCGTTTTGCTAATCAAGATGGAAAATATGTTACCAATGCAATGGTAGCAGGAAAAGTATATGTGGTAAACTATTTTTTTACAACATGCAAGGGCATTTGTCCAAGAATGAATAATAATTTAAAATCAGTTTACGAAAAATTTAAAGGGAACCCCAATTTTATGATTTTATCACACACTTGTGATCCGGATACAGATTCAGTTCCAAAAATGAAACGATATGCAGATTCTATGCAGGTAAATACACAACAATGGGAGTTTTTAACGGGTAGAAAAGATAGCTTGTACAAGATGGCCCGATACAGCTATGGTATAGATGACCCTAAAAATGCGGTAAATGATATTAAAGACGATTTTATTCATACACAGTTTGTAGCCTTGGTAGATAAAAATGGCATTGTACGGGGACAAGTTTATGACACTTTGAAGAAGGATGAGATTGAAAAATTAAAACACGATATTGAGGAACTTTTAAAAGAACAACCCAATAATAACGCAACTAATTAATACAAGTAAGTGGTCTATGACTGATGCTATTAATTCCATATTAAAAAAAAACAGTTTAAGTATCACACCAAGCAGATTAGCCATTTTGCAATTATTTCATCAATCTAGTGGTGCACTTACCCACGCAGTAATTGAACAGAAAACCGGCGATCAATTTGATAGAGTGACTATTTACAGAACCTTACAAGTGTTTGTAGAAAAAGGGCTAATACATACCATCCCCAGCCCAGATAATGCCATTTTGTATGCATTATGTAAAGAAGATTGTACGAAAGGACATCATCATGACAATCATATTCATTTTATTTGCGACAAATGCAATACCACTTATTGTTTAGATCATATTACAACCCCTAATATTGCATTACCCAAAGGATTTAAAAACAAGCAAACAGATGTATTAATGAAAGGGTTGTGTGCACATTGCAACCAATAACAACGATTTACTTATTTTAAATAAAATAAAAAACATGTTAATCAAAAAATCGAATGTAGTAATCCTATTATCGTTAGCTGTTTATTGTACCCTTGCAAGTTGCCATAACAACAATCAGGAAACAGCCACCACCCAACAAAATATACCCTCTACAGAAGTAGCAAGCCCTGCTACCAATGCTTTGCCGGCATTTAGCATTAAAAACACATCGGGCAATATTATTAATTTAAAAGAGGCCTTTAAAGGAAAGAAAATTTTAGTAAACCTTTGGGCAACTTGGTGCCCTCCTTGTAGAGCTGAAATGCCCTCATTACAAACATTATATAGTACAACAGACAGTAGCAAAGTAGCATTTGTATTTTTATCAATGGATGATGATTTTGCTAAAGCCATTCAATTTGTGAAGGATAAAAAATACACCCTACCGATTTATTATCCTGCACAAGAATTACCCGCCTTATTCAATGTAGAAGGTATTCCCACCACTTTTATTTTTGATGAAAACGGAAAAATTATTCACCAACAAACCGGTATGGGTGACTATACCAGTCCTGAGATAAAGCAATTATTGCAATAAAGCACAACAAGGTAAATTTTACATGTAAAAAAGTGTAATAAAAAGTAGCAATGAACATTTGGCTTCATTAAGGGGCAATGCGTACTTTTTGCCAACTCCCATCTTGTTGCAACGTATATTGAATTCTATCATGTAAGCGACTGCTTCTACCCTGCCAAAATTCAATTAAATTTGGTTTAACCCTATAGCCTCCCCAATATTCCGGGCGAGGAATAGAGTTGTCGGTAAACTTAGTTTCAAATTCTTTTACTGCATTTTCTAAAACAGAACGGTCCTTAATAACAGCACTTTGTGGTGATGCCCAAGCACCTATTCGGCTACTCAATGGTCTTTGCGAAAAATAAGTATCACTTTCCACAGCAGACACTTTTTCAACTGAACCTTGTATACGTACTTGTCTTTCTAACTCTTTCCAGAAAAAAACCAAAGCAGCCTGTGGATTTTCAGCTAATTCATTTCCCTTATGACTATTGTAATTGGTAAAAAAAACAAAGCCATCTTTTCCATAATCTTTAAGTAATACAATTCTGGCAGAAGGCAGTCCGGATTTGGAAGCTGTAGCTAAAGTCATGGCATTTACTTCGTCAATTTCGCTATTTATTGCTTGCTGCCACCAGTTTTCAAATTGCACAAATGGGTCTGCAGCGCTATCAGTTTCATTCAATGACTGTAGTTGATAATCTTTCCGAATATTTGCAATATCTAAACGCATTTTTTGGCAAAATTAGTACATTAACTAATTGGCAAACTGATTTGTATCAGTTGTTACTAGTTAAGCAACTCGTTA
>JAGWPI010000289.1 GCA_028877005.1 Bacteroidota bacterium
CGTGGCGCCGTGCTGTGAATCGGGCGAGTGCGCCGAGATGACATCCGTTTCCATTTTTTGATTCCTCGCTTGGCGAGAGTCCCCACGCACGCCATTGATGGGTAACTTTCAAAAATTAATTTTGTTACAAAAGAGACCATTCGCGCGTGCAGCGACCAAACAAACAAATAATCGAGCAGACGAAATAGTGGGACCAGGGAATGTCGAATCGTATCAATCATCGGTTGTTTGATGATGCGCCGCACGATTTTATACTAAACCACACAGCCATTGATTTAAAAAAACTACTTTCTTTCCAATACCGCACATTCAATACCACCGATTTATTGTACATGCTCAGTTTTTTACAACAACATTATCGCAGGTATGCCACGCTAGAAAATGCTTTTAGCCAATGGGGCAATACCATAGAAGCCATGCTCAATGGATTTTATCATTATTTTTTTTCATTACCCGATGCTCCATACCGAACTAAAAAACATATAGCCACACCTGAAAAAAAATCAGCATGCAAAAGACTAAATATGTATTTACGTTGGATGGTGCGCAATGATAATAAGGGTGTTGATTTTGGTATTTGGCAGCAAATAGCACCTGCACAACTCATTTGTCCGTTAGACCTTCACGTGGCAAGGGTAGCCAAACATTTTAATATGATACAACGTAAACAAACCGATTGGCTAACTGCCTTGGAATTAACACAGTTCTTACGCTTTTTAGATGCTAATGATCCGGTAAAATATGATTTTGCATTGTTTGGATTGGGTATCATTGAAAAATATTGATGTAAATTGCCTCATTGTATGCAACATAGTCCACAACATATTATTAGCCAGTTTCTGCAAAGTAATGATGCTATTATTGTGCAAAACAGCTCGGCATATGAACAAATCCGCAATGCAATAGCATTTTTAATTGAATCGGACTTTTATGGTTTAATACAATTACTTTACAGAATAGATGTTGATGAGCAATTACTTAGAAAAACATTACAGGATCATCCTAATCAAGACGCAGCTGATTTAATTACCCAATTATTAATACACCGTCAAGCACAAAAAATAGCTTGGCGAAAAAATATGCAAGAAAATAACGATATAAGCGAGGAAGAAAAATGGTAATATTTGGTAAACACTATTTTAAATTATTTAAAGTCTGTTAAATACATTGCACATGAAATTAGTTTCTTATTTAAAAGATGGCCAAGACCAATTAGCATTTTTAGTGAATCAACTTCTATATGATTGCGATTTAGTGCATCCGGAATTGCCGGGAAGTATGAATATGTTTTTAAATTATTGGGATGACATGTTTCCCATAGCACAAAAAGTGAATCATGCATTAACCACAGGAGCTATGGGAGCCAACAATGGCATACCATTAGAAGGCATTCACTTATTGGCACCGGTACCTTTTCCCACCAGTTGCCGAGATGGGTATGCATTTAAACAACACGTAGCAGCTGCCAGGCGCAACAGAGGGGTGCCAATGATACCTGAATTTGACCAGTATCCCATTTTTTATTTTACTAATCATCATAGCATTCAAGGTTCCGGGCCCATTTATTGCATGCCCGACCATTTTGAACAACTAGATTTTGAGTTAGAAGCAGCCATTGTTATTTGCAAAAATGGTAGAAATATTGCCGCCGAAGCTGCAGATGACTATATTGGCGGTTTAATGATTATGAATGATATGAGTGCCCGAAAACTACAAATGGAAGAAATGCTGTTAAATTTAGGTCCTGCCAAAGGCAAAGACTTTTCAACCGTAATTGGACCATGCTTAGTTACCTTAGATGAATTAACAGCATTTGAAATACCCCCCAAACCAGGGCATATAGGAAAAAGTTGGAACCTTGCAATGAAATGCTGGGTAAATAATGTAGAAGTAAGTAATGGAAATTTAGGTGATATGGACTGGACATTTGCCGAAATTATTGAACGTGCCAGTTATGGTGCTAATTTATATGCCGGCGATGTAATTGGCTCAGGTACCGTTGGTACCGGCTGTTTTTTAGAGCTAAATGGAACAGGCAAACTCAATAATCCTAACTATGAACCGCAATGGCTTAAAGCAGGCGATGTAGTGGAAATGGAAATTGAACATATTGGAAGAATAAGCAATACTATTGTAAGTGAAGACAGTACTTTTAGTTTATTAGCTCAGAAGAAAATGACAACCACTTCCAAATAACCTTTTAAAATTTACATTGACAGAATCATAAATATATGATAGTAAATATTAATGAATTGACGGGATTAGAAAGACAGGGTTGGTTACAACATGCCATAGCGCCACGCCCCATTGCATTTGCAAGTACAATAGATGCTGCCGGCAATATAAATTTAAGTCCGTTTAGTTTTTTCAATTTATTTTCAACCAACCCGGCCGTTGTAATTTTTTCTCCTACACGCAGTGTTCGTGAAAATAAAATAAAAGACACCCTTCAAAATTTACTAGAAGTACCGGAAGTAAGCATTAATATTTGTACAGAAAACATGGTACAACAAGTTAGTTTAAGCAGTTGCAATTATCCAAAAGGGGTAGATGAATTTATTAAAGCAGGGTTTACAAAAGCACCGGCTACACATATTCAACCGCCATTAGTAAAAGAATCGCCGGTACAAATGGAATGTAAAGTATTGGAAATAAAAAGCTTAGGAGATGGTCCGGGAGCCGGGCAATTGGTAATTGCAGAAGTTATTTGTATGCATGTAGACGAACATATTTTAAATGAAGACCGCACCATGATTGATCAACGCAAATTACATCACGTTGCCCGACTAGGAGGAGACTGGTATGCAACTATAAATGAAAGTAATCTTTTTACAGTTACTAAACCAAATGCGCACTTAGGTATTGGTATAGATGCCTTACCCAATAATATCAGAAACAGCCATATTTTAACCGGTAATGATTTAGCCCAATTAGCCAATGTGAGTACTTTACCAACTATTGATGCTGCATTTGAAGATGCACAACTTAAACAAATTATACAATATTATGCCAATAGCCCTTCAGAAATGGAAGAAGAGCTGCAACGTTATGCCAAACAATGTATTCAAGAACAACAAATTCAAAAAGCCTGGCAAATACTTTTAACTAATACAGATAACTTGGTGGAATAATTTAAGCATAGATTAATAACTTTCTATTTTAACCAATAGCCCAAACATCCTCTTCATTTAACAAATTAGATAGGGTATTCAATTGACTACGCTTATTAGCAATTGCAGTTTCCATTACCTTGTGCACTAAATCTTGCGTAGAATGCGCAATATGAAGTTGCTGCTGTGGTAAGCCATTTAACCAATCTTTTACTTGCTGTGGAAAATTCTGATCTATTTTTTCAATAATGGGTACCTGAAATAATTGTAAAGCAGCTGCATTACACAATTGCTCATACTGCCCCCTAATGGGCAAACACAACAAGCGTTTACCTAAATACAAAGTTTCTGCAGGTGTTTCAAAACCGGCACCGGTAATAACGCCATGCGCCTGTAACATACTTTGGGTAAAAGCATGATGACTGATTGGAATAAAAGTGATGTTCCCCCGCCGCTCTGTACTTTTTACAATTTTAGAAAATACTTCAAAACAAACATCCGGAATTTGATGCAATGCACGAGCCACTTCTGCATCACTATAATGGGAAAGATATACAGTAATATGTCCCTTATCAATGGAATGCCCCTGTAAAATGTCATTCTTAATGATTGGGGGATAAATAAAATGATCATATTGCTGAAAATGCAACCCAACATAAGCGGTTGCCGGTGCATATTTTTGTAATACCAACTCGCCAATAATATTACGCTTTTGTGGCCGAGGAGTATTAGCAGACATAAAGGCTGCCTGATGCCCAACATTAACACTTGGAATATTCTTAATATAACAAGCCAAAGCTGTTATGCTTTCAAAATCATTTAATATTACATCGTATTGCTCTAGTGGTAATGCCTTAGCTTCTTTATATGCACGAATAGGTGAGCAATATTTCAACATTTTAATATAATCCAATCCACCTTTATTTCCATAAAACAAACTCATTCCTTTGCTAACATATTTTATAGGAAGATTGGCATTTAAATGACTATTACTACCACTTAAAAACACATCTACCTCTCCATATTGATGCAAATAAGGTAATAATTCCACTGCCCTACTAATATGGCCGTTACCAGTGGCTTGTATGGCATAAAATATTTTCATACTATAAAAAATAATTTAAAAGGGTTTTGAAAAAGCTACTTGTGCAGGAACTGATTGAAAAGATTGAGATACAGAATGTACAAATAAGGCAATTTCATCGGTTACCACATCCGGGCTACCTACTTTTTTGTTCATATCTACTACCTTAGCACTTTCAAAAACTTTATCATCGTAAGTATACATATGCCAAGCATTGTTATAAAACTCAAGTGCAGTTAAATGCTCTACCCAGTCGCCACTGTTTAAATAAGTAACCTTTCCATGGGCATTTTCTATCAAACGCATTTGTGGTTCGTGAATATGGCCACAAATAACATATTCATATTTTTTTTCAATTGCTATTTCAGCAGCTGTTTGCTCAAAGTTGTTGATTTTGATAATGGCTTTATTGACACGATTCATAACACTTTTAGAAAGACTCATTTTTTCACGGCCCGCCATTTGCAAGAAATGATTAAGTAACCTATTGAATCGAATAAGCATATTATAGCCATGGCATCCTAATTTAGCTAATAATTTGGCACTTCCTTTAGTGGTATTATCAAATACATCGCCATGAAAAATCCAACATAAGTGGCCATTAATTTCCATTACCATTTTATCTACCAATTGTATATTTCCCACATCAAAATGGGTATAACGACGTAAAGCTTCATCGTGATTGCCGGTGATATAAATAACCCGTGTACCTTTAGTAGCCAAACTTAAAATTTCTTTAATTACCTGCATGTGGGCAAGCGGGAAGAAGCGTTTTCGAAACTGCCAAACATCTATAATATCGCCATTTAAAATTAAAATTTGAGGCGAAATACTTTTCAAATAGTTCACCAGTTCCTGCGCATGGCAGCCGGTAGTACCTAGGTGCAAGTCACTCATCACAACAACATCTACAGGTCTTTTATTCATATTAAATGGTTTACCAAAATTGAAACCATAGTATTACCTAAATATGAATACAATATGAATTTATTGTTACTTTAATTAGCGAATGGTGCTTGATTTTATTCATAATTGTGTAAGAGAATGAATATTTTATAGGCGTAATTTAAACAACAAAATAGCGCAAGAGAGTCACTTTTTGTATATTTGCTTATTAAACAGAAGCATATGAAAATGTGGTGGAACAAATTTATTTTAAGCCTACTAATAGTAGTTGTTAATGCCGGCTCAGCAATTGCTCAATGTTCTATTTGTACTAAAACAGCCGAGCAATTAGGTGAAGGGCCTGCCAAAGGCTTAAACGCAG
>JAGWPI010000290.1 GCA_028877005.1 Bacteroidota bacterium
AAAGTACCGGGGTAAAAATGATCATTAATTCGTAATTGTTCATTACCCTTTTTTTTATTGTTTAAATTGGTTTTTTCCCATTGGACAAACTTTCTTTTGAAAGTAAGATTCTGCCAAAACAGAATTGGGGCTGCAAAAGTATTGTTTTTGCGTGAAAAATGAAACTATTTTTTAGAGGGCCTGTGTTTATTGAAATTTATTGTGTTGCCATTATACAAAATACCAAAAAAAGAACGCCGTTCATTCGGCGCTCTTTTTTTAGGAAAAATAGTTCAATGATTAATGACTTGCCACCTGTTTGCGAATAATGTTAAGTGCTGCACCTGCTTTAAACCATTCAATTTGTTGTTGGTTGTAAGTGTGATTGGCTAGAATTGCTTCAGAAGTTCCATTGGCATGATGTAATACAACCGTTAATGGTTTTCCGGGTGTAAATTCGGTTAAGCCAATTACATCAATTGTGTCATCTTCTAAAATTTTATCATAATCATTTTTGTCGGCAAATGTTAATGCCAACATACCTTGTTTTTTTAAATTGGTTTCATGAATGCGAGCAAATGATTTTGTTAGAACTACTCTAACACCTAAATGTCTTGGCTCCATGGCGGCATGCTCGCGAGAGGAACCTTCTCCATAATTTTCATCACCAACTACAATAGTACCAATACCTGCTGCTTTGTAGGCTCTTTGGGTATCTGGAACAGGGCCATAAGTTCCTGTTAACTGATTTTTTACGGAGTTGGCTTTTTCATTAAAGAAATTAATGGCACCAATAAGTAGGTTATTTGAAATGTTATCTAAATGTCCACGGAATTTTAGCCAAGGACCTGCCATAGAAATGTGATCGGTAGTACATTTCCCTTTTGCTTTAATAAGTAATTTCATACCCTTTAAATCAGTCCCCTCCCAAGCTGGGAATGGTGCTAACAGTTGTAGACGTTTTGATTGAGGATCAACCACTACATTTACTTTGCTTCCATCAGCAGCAGGTGCTTGGTAACCAGGATCATCAACAGCAAAACCTTTGGCAGGAAGTTCAATACCGCTTGGTGGGTCTAATTTAACTTTTTCCCCTTTATCGTTGGTTAAATAATCAGTAATGGGGTTAAAAGTTAAATCGCCTGCTATGGCTAATGCAGTTACCATTTCGGGTGATGCAACAAAAGCGTAAGTATTAGGGTTACCATCTGCACGTTTGGCAAAGTTTCGGTTGAAAGAATGAACAATGGTATTTTTTTCCTGTTTTTCAGCACCCATTCTATCCCACATACCAATACAAGGTCCGCATGCGTTGGCAAAAACTTTGGCACCAATTTTTTCAAATGTTTCTAAAAATCCATCTCTTTCAATGGTAAAGCGAACCTGTTCTGAACCTGGGGTTATAGTATATTCTGCTTTTGTTGTTAGGTGTTTATCGGCCACTTGTTTAGCTAAGCTAACTGCCCTGCTTATATCCTCATAAGATGAGTTAGTGCAACTTCCAATTAAACCCACTTCAACTTTAGTAGGCCATCCATTAGCAGCGGCAGTTTCTTTCATTTTAGAGATGGGTGTTGCTAAATCTGGCGTAAATGGACCGTTTAAATGTGGCTCTAATTCGCTTAAATTAATTTCAATAATTTGGTCAAAGTACTTTTCAGGATTTTGATAAACTTCTGGGTCGGCATTCAAATCATTGCGGATAGCATCCGCTAATGCGGCAACTTCTTCGCGGCCGGTAGCTTTTAAATAACGACTCATACTGTCATCATAGCCAAAAGTGGAAGTAGTGGCGCCAATTTCGGCACCCATGTTACAAATAGTGCCTTTACCTGTGCAACTAATCGCTTGGGCACCTTCGCCAAAATATTCAACAATAGCACCAGTACCCCCTTTTACGGTTAAAATACCGGCTACTTTTAAAATAATATCTTTTGGAGCAGCCCAACCATTTAGTTTTCCGATAAGTTTAATGCCAATTAGTTTAGGCCATTTCAATTCCCAAGGTAAACCGGCCATTACATCGCATGCATCAGCACCGCCAACCCCAATAGCTATCATTCCCAATCCACCTGCATTTACCGTATGAGAATCGGTGCCAATCATCATTCCGCCCGGAAAAGCATAATTTTCTAAAACTACTTGATGAATAATACCTGCACCAGGTTTCCAAAATCCAATACCATATTTGTTAGAAACTGAGGCTAAGAAATCATAAACTTCTTTACTTTCAGTAGTAGCTATTTGTAAATCTTGTTTAGCTTCTACACGTGCTGTAATTAAATGGTCGCAATGAACAGTAGAAGGAACAGCAACTTTAGGTCTGCCGGCCTGCATAAATTGTAAAAGCGCCATTTGAGCAGTGGCATCCTGCATTGCAACCCTATCTGGAGCAAAATCAACATAGCTTTTGCCTCTTTCAAAATTAGTGAGAGGTTGGTCTGTGTGTAGGTGTGCAAATAATATTTTTTCTGCTAATGTTAGTGGTCTGCCTAAAGTTTTGCGGGCAGCGGCTATTTTAGCCGGCATTTCAGCATACACTTTTCTAATCATTTCAATGTCGAAAGCCATGATGGTTATTTTTATAATGTGATGAAAAGAATGTTTTTTATAAAAAATTTTGAAAGGCAAAATTACAAGAAAACAAAAGGCGGTGGAAAACTGTTTTATGGATAATTTAGCGATAAATATGTTTAATTGCTGTAAATTGCATACTGTTTATTGTTAACATAAACACGAAATAACCCATGAAAAAGTTACGAGAGTTTTTGGAAATGCATGCATTTGGTGTTTGTACAGCTATAGGAGAGCGATTAGGAATTGCCACTTCTAGAATTAGAATGTGGTTTATTTACATATCTTTTTTAACCATGGGCTCTCCGCTTATTATTTATATGATTCTGGCTTTTTGGATGAACATGAAAAGATACATTCTCAATGCACGAAGAAATCCACTAAAGTATTTATAATACGTTTAATTAGCTAGTTAATTTTAACGATTGTTTCTCTAAGGGTAGCTAGTTTTTCTAATAATTTTTCTAACAAATGAAGTGGTAGCATATTAGCACCATCACTTAAAGCCTTTGAAGGATTAGGATGTGTTTCAATAAATAAGCCATCTGCTCCGGTTGCAATAGCAGCTTTTGCTATTGTTTCAATTAATTCGGGATTACCCCCTGTTATGCCCCCAGGTTGATTGGGTTGTTGTAAACTATGGGTACAATCCATAATAACCGGTGTATGTAAGTTTTTCATCCAAGTAATGTTCCTATAATCTACTACCAAATCCTGATACCCAAAAGTGGTGCCTCTTTCTGTTAACATAATATGATGATTGCCTGCTTTCTTTATTTTATCAATAGCAAACTGCATGGCAGGGCCGCTCAGAAATTGTCCTTTTTTAACATTCACAATTTTTTGTGTAATAGCGGCAGATTGTAATAGGTCTGTTTGTCTGCATAGAAAAGCAGGTATCTGTAAAATGTCAATATACTTTGCCGCTTCTGCTGCTTCATCATGTGCATGAATGTCTGAAGTAGTAGGTAATCCATAGGTTTTACCTACTTTTTCAATTAATGTTAATCCAAGTTCATCGCCCAAACCAGTAAATGAATTAGCACTGGTTCTGTTGGCTTTTCTATAGCTTGCTTTAAATATATATGGGATACCTAATCTTTTACAAATGCTATATACTTTATCAGCTACTTCCATTACCAAAGCTTCATTTTCTACTACACATGGCCCGGCTATTAAAAAAAATTGTGATGAATTGTATTGCTGTTTTTGAAATAAAGTGGTAAGATATGGAGGCATCATAAAAAATTAATTGATTAATTGAAATGCGAACTTACAAGCATTTTTGTTTTCTTTGCGCTAACAATTGTTAGCAAATATAAATGAAATGATAAAAGATAAAATTTTAGTAATTGGTGCCAGCGGTCAAATAGGTGTAGAGTTAACCCTTGCATTAAGAAAGGTTTATGGCAATGCGAATGTAGTAGCCTCTGATTTGAGAGAAGAAAACGATTTATTGAAGGGTACCGGACCTTATGTTAGCTTAGATGTAATGAATAAAGAGATGTTGCATGTGCAGGTAATTCGGCAAAATATTACACAGATTTATTTATTGGCAGCAATTTTATCTGCCACAGGCGAAAAAAATCCTAACCTAGCCTGGAATTTAAATATGCAGGGCCTATTAAATGTATTAGATATTGCACGCGAAGAACAAATTCATAAAGTATATTGGCCTAGTAGTATTGCGGTATTTGGACCCACTTCTCCCAAAATAAATTGTCCGCAACAAACAATTATTGAACCCATTACAGTATACGGAATTAGTAAATATGCAGGTGAATTTTGGTGCAATTATTATTACCAGCGGTATGGAGTTGATGTAAGAAGTTTAAGGTATCCAGGATTAATCAGTTATAAATCAGCACCCGGAGGAGGTACTACTGATTATGCCATAGAAATTTTTCATGCAGCATTGGAAGAAAAGATATATACCTGCTTTTTAAAAGAGGATACTTATTTGCCTATGATGTATATGCCCGATGCCATTAAAGCTACCTTAAGTTTAATGGAAGCACCAAAGGAACAAATTACAGTTAGAACTTCTTATAATGTGGCTGCAATGAGTTTTTCACCTAAAGAAATAGCTGCTGCCATACAGCAACACATACCAGAGTTTACTATTCAATATGCACCCGACTATAGGCAAGCTATTGCTAATAGTTGGCCACAAAGTATTGATGATACAGCTGCCCGCAGAGATTGGAATTGGAAACCTGACTTTAATTTGGAATTAATGACAGCAGAAATGATAACTAATTTGCAACATTAGAAGAAACTGATGCTTAAAAAGCAATACCTAAATTAATCCCTAATGCTCTAATGCCCAACCATGGGCCCGTTAAATTTAAATTAGCAGTACTATTGTTTGTAACAGTTCCTTTTACAGTAAATGGCCCACCATTAATATTGTTTAAGTTATTTTGTAATGATGCTTCTTCTTGGGGTGAAAGTGGCGGCGAAAAACTAGCATTGAGGCTTCCCACACCATTCCCAAAATGCGCACCTATTAACCATATATCTAATAGTAAAAGTTTACTTAAATGTTTTTGAAAACCCAATAATAGCCCACCACTATAAGATTGTATATTCCCTGAAAAAACAGCCTCTTTTGTAAATGCGTTTCCATTTTGGGTAAATGTGTATTGAATAGGTATAGATAAATTAAAATTTGCATATCTTCCATAAGGTGCCATATAGAAACCGCTCATATTTTTATGTGCATAAATTCTTAATTCTGCGGTAATAGCATCATTGCCTAGGGTAACTTGATTAAAATTAATATTGTTGTTAGAAACTATATTAGCAATATTTTGCTGAAAAGGGAGATTTGTGAAAGGCATATACCGATAGGTTACCATCATAGATACTTTATTCTTGATGAGCCTTTCATAGCTAACACTATAATTCTGGAATGCTAGTGCACTAAAATTTATTTTAATAGCATTGTGTTGTAATGCTTGGGTAATAAGAACAAGTTTAGTAGTATCGCTATGTTTTATTTCATGTACAGGTTGTGATGAGGCAGTAAATGTGCACCCAATTAAACAACTAAAACTTATTATTATAATTATTTTTTTCATTCAAGCATTGCTAAATCTGCTACTGTTTTACCTTCTAAAATTTTTAAAGAAGCATCTCTTACTTCAATCATTACTCTATTTAAACCGCAAACTTCTTCTTCACAATCTTTACATTTTTCATAAAAATTCAGGCTTACGCAAGGTAATAATGCAATGGGACCTTCTACTGTGCGCATTACTTTGGCTAGTGGTATTGCAGCAGGAGGATTTTTGAAAAGATAGCCGCCTCCTTTTCCCTTTTTACTATCTAAAATTCCTGCTTTTTTAAGTTCTAATAAAATGTTTTCTAAGAATTTAAGTGGTATGTTTTTTTTCTTAGAAATTTCTGCAATTAATACAGGGCCATTATCTTGGTGTTGTGCCAAATAAGTGAGTGCTTTAAATGCATATTGTGTTTTTTTAGAAAGCATAAGCAAGGTATTATAATTCGGTAGCTAATCTTTATGCTAATATCGGTAACTATTTTTGTATTTCAATATTCTATTACGTTTATCGATTTTGTCTTATTTTAAAATACTATGCATTAAAATATGTTATAAATTGTATATAGCTTAATTAAATCCTAAAACATTTTTCATTGTAAAAATACCTTGTTTACCTACCAAAAACTCTGCTGCTAATATGGCACCTCCCGCAAATCCCATTCTGCTATGTGCAGTATGAATTATTTCAATGTCATCAATTTCAGAATGGTACAAAATTTTATGAGTGCCGGGAGCCGGGTCAATTCTTTCTGAAATAATACTTAATTCATCTGATTGTTGTGTATATTTATTTACCCACTTCTTTTTTGTTTTAATTTCTTGCATAATTTGTTCGGCCAAAGTAATGGCTGTTCCACTTGGAGCATCTTTTTTTTGGGTATGATGAATTTCAGTAATACTTACCTCATATTCATTATGTTTTTGCATTAATTGTGCGAGGTATTTATTTAATTCAAAAAATAAATTTACTCCAATACTGAAATTGCTGGCATAAATAAAAGCACCCTTTTTTTGTAAACAAACAGCTTCTATATTGGGCAAATTTTCTAACCATCCGGTAGAGCCGCACACTACCGGGATGCCACTGTTAATGCATTTTAAAACATTATTGTATGCACTATTGGGACCTGTAAATTCAATGGCTACATCAGCGTTTTGCAGGTTGGCCGAATTGAGCTCATTTGCATTATTTACATCAATTTTCAGTACAATTTGATGACCTTTTTCAATAGCCATTTTCTCAATAGCTTGGCCCATTTTGCCATAGCCTATTAATGCAATTTTCATGTTTAAATTATTAGTTTGCACACCCTAACGGGCGTTAGACAAAGGTTTTACAATATTATGTTTATTTTTAAAGCTAAAAGTAAAGCTTAAACCAGGTGCAGAAAAAGTAGGATTGT
>JAGWPI010000291.1 GCA_028877005.1 Bacteroidota bacterium
TGTTTGGGGCTTTTGCCTTGGTATAATAAAAAAAGAACTGTTACATTCACTTCCACTTTATAAATGATAAACCGATACTTTTAGATTATGCGATATACACAGGCCATAACACAAAAAATAATGCCATTAGCTGCTGTAAAAGCCATGAGAATGGGGTGGAAAATGCGCAATAAATATGTGGCATTTACCAATGGATGTTTTGATATTTTACATGAAGGACATATTGCATCTCTTTCAAAGGCAGCCGAAGAAGCTGATTACTTAATTGTAGGGGTAAATAGCGATGCTAGTACGAAACGTTTAAAGGGGCCGGAAAGACCCATTAATCATGAACATAGCCGGGCATTAATACTCGCATCCTTACTAATAGTAGATGCAGTTGTAATTTTTGAAGAAGACACCCCACTTGAATTAATTAAGGTGCTTGAACCTGATGTTTTAGTAAAAGGTGGCGATTACACCATTGATACTATTGTAGGCGCAAAAGAAGTATTGGCCAATAATGGACGCGTAGTTATTAATCCCATCATTGAGGGATTTTCAACTACAAGCATTCTTCAAAAGATTAGGCAATTGGGTTAGTGAGCAATTTTTTACTGAAAAGCTTCCTTTACTCTTTCAAAAAAAGATTTATCATTTTTGCCCGGTTGAGGCTTAAAATTAGGGCTGTGACTCAGTTTCTCTAAAATATCTTTTTCTTCAGCACTAATCGTTTGTGGTGTCCAAATATTAACATGTATTAGTTGATCTCCTTTTGCATAACCCTGCACTTCAGGAAAGCCTTTGCCTTTTAAACGGAATATTTTGCCACTTTGTGTACCTGCAGGTATTTTAATTTTTGCCTTACCATCAATTGTAGGTACTTCAACTTGTGTTCCAAATATAGCTTCCGGTATTGAAATATGTAAATCATAAGCTACATTTAAACCATCTCTCTGTAAATCCGGATGCGCTTCTTCTTCAATTTGAATTAATAAATCACCGGGCATACCTCCTCGTTCACCGGCATTACCTTTACCACTCATACTAAGTTGCATACCCTCCTGTACACCTGCGGGAACATCAATTGAAATAGTTTCTTCCCCATACACCCTTCCTTCACCTTTACAAGCGTTACATTTATTGGTAACTGTGCTTCCTTCTCCATTACAAGTTGGACAAACAGTTACTGTTTGCATTTGACCTAAAAATGTATTGGTTACTTTACGAACCTGACCGGTACCGCCACATGTACTGCAGGTTTGAATGCTACTTTTATCCTTTGCACCATTGCCACCACAAGTAGAACAAACAATATATTTTTTAACTTTTACTTGTTTATTTACCCCATTGGCAATTTCCTCAAAAGTAAGTTTTATTTTAATGCGTAAATTACTGCCTCGCTGACCGGTTGGTCTTTTTCCACCACTGCTTCGCCTAGAACTTTCACCACCAAAAAAACTACCAAAAACATCATCTCCAAAAATGTCGCTAAAATGGCTAAAGATATCATCCATATTTTGGGCACCACCAAAACCACCGGTACCGGGTCCAAAGGCCTGATGGCCATAACGGTCATACCGAGCACGTTTATCAGGATCACTTAATACCTCATAGGCTTCTGCTGCTTCTTTAAATTTTTCTTCTGCCGATTTGTCGCCAGGATTTCTATCCGGATGATATTGCATGGCAACTTTACGATACGATTTTTTAATTTCTTCAGCAGAAGCATTTTTAGAAACACAGAGTATTTCGTAATAATCTCTTTTTGACATATTGAATTTTTCTTGATGTTTGGGCAGTAGAAACCGCCATTTATTTTCCTACAATAACTTTTGCAAATCGAATCAATTTATCATTTAAATAGTAACCTTTTTGCAATTCATCTACTATTTTCCCTTTCATATTTTCATCTGTAGCAGGAATTTCAGTAATAGCTTCATGTTTTTCACTGTCAAAATCTGTTTGCAGGCTTTCCATTACTTTTAATCCTTTATTCTGAAGTACATTTCTAAGTTTATTAAAAACCAATTGAATACCCTCCTTTTGTACAGCAATATCGGCATTACTATTTAGTTGTTTCTCTGCTCTATCACAATCATCCAACACATCTAATAAAGAAACAATTACCTCTTTCCCTGCTGTTTGTTGTAATTCCAAACGTTCTTTAGCTGTTCTTCTTTTAAAGTTTTCAAATTCAGCCAATAAACGCAAATATTTATCTTTTTGTTCTTGAATTTCGGCTTCCAACTTTTCAATTTGGCCTTGTTCAGCTACCGGTTCATTTAAATGGGCAGATCCGGCTGCATTTTCGTCAGTATTTAATGATAAATCACTCTCAGTAACCTGTTTGTGGTGTTTGTCTTTTCCTTGCATAGTTCAAATTTGAGATGAATAATACAAGGCAATTTTTTTGCCAATTGATAAAATCAGCAAAATTGGCAGACGTTGCACTTATTTTTGCAAAATGACAAAGGTTTTTTTAAACAAAAAATTAAGTCCTCGTATTACCGGAGGGCATCCTTGGATATTTGGAAATGAACTGCAACCCATTGCAAATACAAACTTAAAGCCAGGAGATTTAGTAGAAGTATACACCAATGATAAAAAATTTATTGGTATTGGTTATTTCAATCCACAATCTCAAATTACAGTTCGCTTATTAACACATAAAAAGGAGGCTATTAGTGCCCAATTTTTTTATGAAAAAATACTTAAGGCATGGCAGTACCGAAAAAAGTTAGGCTATCAGCAAAATTGCCGATTGGTATTTGGAGAAGCAGATGATTTGCCCGCTTTAATTATTGATAAGTTTAACGACTATTTTGTTATACAAACATTGGCATTAGGTATAGATATTTGGAAACCTGCTATTGTTGCAGCTTTAGAAAAAATTTTTCAACCCAAAGGTATTTATGAGAGAAATGATGTACCGGTGCGTGAGTTGGAAGGATTACCCCTACAAAAGGGTTTTTTATCTGCTCCATTTTCAACAGAAATATTGCTGCAAGAAAATGGCTTACAATTTTATGTTGATATAGAAAATGGACAAAAAACAGGATACTTTTTAGACCAACAACACAATAGAAGAGCTATTGAACCTATAGTAAAAAAAGCAAAAGTATTAGGTGCTTTTACCTATACAGGTACTTTTGAAATACATGCTGCTTATTATGGTGCTGACTCAGTAAAAGGAATTGACATAAGTGAACAAGCAGTTCTACAAGCTAATAGAAATGCTACACTTAATCATTTACAACATATTTGCCATTTTGAAGTATGCAATGCATTTGATGCTTTAAAACAATGGGCAAAAGAAGAACAGAAATTTGATGTAGTAATGTTAGACCCACCTGCCTTTACCAAAAGCAGAAGCAATATTCAAAATGCATTAAATGGTTATAAGGAAATAAATTTAAGGGGCATGAAATTAGTTGAAAATGGTGGTTTTTTGGTTACTTCTAGTTGCACCAATCTTGTAACCCCGCAACAATTTTTGCAAACCATTGAAATAGCGGCAAAAGATGCAAAGAAACGCATTAGGCAGGTGTTGTTTCAAACACAATCAAATGATCATCCAATTATTCGAGGTATGGAAAATACAGAGTACCTGAAATTTTTAATTATAGAAGTAAGGGATAGATAAATTAAAAATTATTTTACTACCTGAAAACGGCCGGATTGAACTATAATGCCATTTTGATTTCGTAACTGATACACATACATACCACGATAATAATCATCTAATGGTACTACAATTTTAGAACCATCCACTAAATAATCATTCATTTTTTTACCGATGAAACTAAAAATATATAATGTATAATTTTTATAATTTTGATTGGCCTCAAATTCAAAATTAATGTATGATGTAGCAGGATTGGGATATACATTTACCCATTTTATCACATCAAAATTATTGGAAAATATAGGCTTTTCAGGATATGAAAAACCTGTAATTCCCATAAACATTAATAAAAAACTGAGGTAAAATTTAATCATTAAAGAATACTTAAATGCAATGCTAAGTTACTATTTCAATTTTAAAAAGCGAAGCACTAAATGCATTACTACAA
>JAGWPI010000017.1 GCA_028877005.1 Bacteroidota bacterium
AAATAAATAGTATCGGCAGCGTGTACCCAATTTTGTAACATGGCATCAATACTATCGGCCCAAACAATTGTTTCAAAACCGGATATAGCTTGAGCTTCTTCTATGCGTAAGCGTTTTCCATCCCATTTTTCTTTTAATTCATTGGGCCTCACCAGTACCAAAACTTCTTTGTATTTTTTTTCTGCATTATCCGGATATAAGATAACCATTGAGTCCTCCTGAGTAATTCCACTCAACCAATACAAATCGCTATTTTGTTTAAAAGTATGTAAAGCATCGCCATTTGAAGGAAAAGCATCATTACTTACAAATATTGCAATGCTGTTGGGTTGCATTGCTTTTATGAATCGTTGCCTATTTTCTGTAAACAGTTTTGATGGCAAGGGTATATGTTTCATACAAAAAATTTAAAGTGGAAAGATAAACTTTTAATAGCAAATACTTTTTATAAAGAAACGATTTTAGTTCATAGTTTTTTAACTACTAAACAGTATTTTTATTTTATACAATCTTACAAAATATGATTGTTGATTAAGTATTTAAAAATTATTATAATATATTTGTTTGATTAAAAATAGCCAAATGCTATTCAATAAATTGAAGAGTTGTTTAAAAGGCATTAAATTGTACTAAAATTAGAATGTTTGGTAGTTACAAGCTGTATTATACAATTACATTTGATGCATAATGTTAATTTTTCAAAATAATTATCGAACCTCCGATTCTTCGGGGGTTCCTCTTTTTGTAGGTATAGCTACATTTTAGTGCTGGTAAATGCCAACGGTAACAATGCGGTAGCATCATCAATAACATAAATATCGCCGGTTTCACCACTCAAAATTAAGCGCATAGTTTGTCCATATCTTTTTTGATGCTCAATAATAGCCTGTCTACACATACCGCAAGGTGAAATGGGTTTATTGCTATTGTGCTGCATTGCATGATAGGTTATTGCCATTGTTTGCACATGGGCTTCGGGAAATAAAGCAGCTGCGGAAGCTAACAAACTTCGTTCGGCGCATATACTTACCGGGTAGCTGGCATTTTCTTGATTGGTACCAAATACTATTTTACCATTGCTTAAAAGTGCGGCTGCTGAAACTCTAAATTGAGAATATGGTGCATAAGCCAAATGAGTATTATCTCTGGCACATTTTAATAAAAATGCATCTGATTCTTTTAGATCCTGTATATTATGAAATAAATGATAAGTAAATTGAATTTGCTGTTGCATACATATCTGTTTTAAAATTTAAAGCAGTTAAATTTAATTAGATAAAAAAATCCTTGCTAAAAATAACAAGGATCTATTAAAATAATCAAAATTAAAGATACCTATTTTATCCATTTAAAAATGCGCTTCCATCTGGGGCCATTATCCCAACTAAACCAAATGAGCGAAGCCTTACCTACAATATTGGGTTCCGGTACAAAACCCCAAAAACGACTATCTTGACTATTGTGTCGGTTATCGCCCATCATCCAATAATAATTATATTGAAAGGTATATTGTGTTTGAGGTTTGCCATCTATAATAAAAGTGCCATCTTTTTCTTCTAATGTGTGATGCTCATATACGCGAATTAGGCGTCGGTAAATAGGTATATTTTCAGCTGTAAGGGTAACAGTATCCCCTTTTCTAGGAATGTACAAGGGCCCATAATTATCTACACCCCAACCCCTTGAAACTTGATAAGGAAAAATACTATACATGGCTTCTGAGGAATCAAAGGGAATAACAAAACGCTCAACTGAAAGTACATCGGGTACTTGGCGCAAGGCTTCTGCATCATTATGAGTTAAGGGCATATAGTAAACACCACTTTGACGGTACATGTTTTGCAAATCGTCGTGTAATTGATCGGTTTTTTCATCATTACGTACATCAATATTGTATTGAGATTTTAAGATATCAAAATCAAGTGGACGACCTTTAGTTTTAACAATGAATGTAGTTTGTGAATATTCCGGTTGAATAGCTTTGTGGCCATTAACATACAAATAACTTTCTTTTACCTGAATGGTATCACCTGGTAAACCTACACATCTTTTAATATAATTATCAGTTTTATCCATAGGATGTACCAAAATATGATCACCAAATTGCTGCCAAACTGCATCTCTGCCTTGTCTTCTTACAAAATCATAATAAGGTTGTGCAGAGCCATATCCCGGCAAATTAATAATGGTATCGCCTTCTGGAAAATTAAAAACAACTACATCATTTCTATGAATGGGTACATAGCCTGGCAAGCGCATGTATTTTAATTTAATCCATTTTAAGTAAGAGGGAGTTGTTTCGCTAAAAGGCATAATGTTATGAACAAATGGAAAAGATAATGGAGTTTCGGGTATTCGAGGGCCATAGGCCATTTTATTCACAAATAGAAAATCATGTACCATTAATGTTTTTTCCATACTGCCCGTAGGGATAACATAAGCTTCAAATACAAAAGTTCTGATAATTGTTGCCGCAACAATAGCAAACACAGCAGCATCTACCCATTCTCTTGCAACAGATTTTTTATATTGTTTTACAGCTTTTTCTCCTACCCAACGAACATCATTTGAAAAGCCCAAATAAGGAAAATAAATAAAGGGTAAAAAAACTGCCAAAGTATGGTGTATTAAATTAAACTTACCAAAATACATGGTAAAAATTATGGTAATCCAAATGGTTATAAATTGTCCGGCAATAGGAATTAGTTGTAACCAAAACCACCATTTTTTTATATTACACTTTTCTACAATTAGCCAAGTATTATAAAATGGAATAAATGCTTTCCAAGGTTCAATTTCTGCTTTTTTAAACATCCCATAAATGCCAATATGCCATCCAACAAGGCCAATAATAAAAAGTGTTATACCCATAAATAAATTTTAGTTTGTGCTTAATAGCTGAACAAATAGTTTTACTACTTTATTGCAAATGCCATAAGAATTTTACAAAGCTTGGTTTAGTTTTGTTAAACAAAATACAAACTTACATTATAGAGGCAATGCATAATTTTTTACATCCTCTGCACTTATTGTTTTGCCAGATAAAATCACTAATCGTTCAATCACATTTCGTAATTCGCGAATATTACCTGTCCATTTTTTATTTTGTAAGGCTAATATTGCATTTTTATCAATTGATTTTTTGGCTTCGCCATATTCTTCTGCAATATCTTCTAAAAACTTATCAATAAGTAACGGAATATCAGAAGTTCTTTCGTTTAAAGAAGGAACATGTATTAAAATTACGCCTAAACGATGGTATAGATCTAAACGAAAATTTTTGGCTTCTACCTCTTCTAATAAATTTTTATTAGTAGCTGCCACTACTCTTACATCCACACTTATTTCTTTATCACCGCCAACCCGAGTTATTTTACCTTCTTGTAAAGCGCGTAATACTTTTGCTTGTGCCTGAAGGCTCATATCGCCAATCTCATCTAGAAATAAGGTGCCTCCATTAGCCTGCTCAAATTTGCCAATGCGCTGTTTGATGGCAGAGGTAAAAGAGCCCTTTTCATGTCCAAACAATTCACTTTCAATTAATTCGCCAGGAATCGCGGCACAGTTTACTTCCACTAAAGGGCCATTGGCTCTATTACTTTTTTCATGCAACCAACGTGCTACTAATTCCTTTCCGCTTCCGTTTTCACCTGTAATTAATACTCTTGCATCTGTTGGAGCAACTTTATCAATAGTTGTCTTTATTTTTTGAATAATTTCACTTTCACCAATAATTTCTTGAACCTTGCTAATTTTACGTTTTAACACTTTGGTTTCCTTTACCAAAGAAGTTTTATCCATTGCATTTCGGATGGTTATAAGCATCCTATTCAAATCAGGTGGTTTAGCTATATAATCAAATGCCCCTTTTTTAACGGCATCTACGGCAGTTTCTATGTTTCCATGCCCACTAATTATAATAACAGGAATCTCAGGCTTTTCGAGCAAAGCTTTTGATAAAAATTCAATACCATCCATTTTGGGCATTTTAATATCGCACAAAACCACATCATAATTAGCTGCCATAAATTTTTTCCAGCCATCTTCACCATCTATGGCTTCTTCTACTTTATATCCTTCATTGCTTAAAATATCTTTCAGCACACTTCTAATGGCACGCTCATCATCAATAACTAAAATTTGAGACATAATTTATTAGTAAGTTTTTGCTAAGATAAGTGTTAGTTATTGTTTGTACTCAAAACCAAATGAAATAATACTATAGGTTAATGTTCAATCCCATATAATAGTTCCGTTTAGCGGCTGGATTATAGTACCGCCCTCCAAATGCGTTTATATCATTTCCTAAGCTATAAGTCTGATTCAATAAATTATCTACTCCACAAAAAACATCAACTATTATATTATTTTTAAATTTAATTTTTTTTCCTAATTTAAGCATGATGTTTTGGTAAGCATTGGCATAAGCACTGTTGCCATCATTTAAAGGTATAACGGATGTGGCATTGATGATTGCATGGCCATATAAACCATGTTTTGTAAAAACATCGAAGCCTGCGTTAAAAATATTTTTAGGTACGCCAGTAACCGCATTGCCACTATAGTTATTGGTACCCTGTTCATAATTTAAAAAATGATAGGGTTGATAACTATAACTACTCCAAATACTAACCGAATGAATAAACCCTTTGTTTTTTTGCCATAAGCGATAATTGGCCGACACTTCTATCCCCTTTTCGAGCGCACCACCAGAGTTAACAAAGTATTGAGCACCTTGGGCGTTTACACGCATTACTATGGCGTTTTGCAATTGAAAATTGTATGCAGCTACATCAAACTGTAAGGCATTCTTCAATAAACTACCCTTAATGCCTGTTTCTATATTCCAGCCATATTCAGCTTTAAGTTCACTATGAAATATCCTATCCTGCGGAAAAAACTCTGCCAATGTTGGAGGAGAAAATCCTTTAGCAGCTATGGCATACCAGGTAATTGCCTGTGATAGTTGATACCCAAAAGTAAAACGTGGTGTTAGAAGCTGTTGGTTTTGTGTTCGTAAATCATGTAACATAGTACTATCTGTGAGGCGCCTATAGAGTAATTGCTGATTATTGTAGCTGACGCCTGCATTTAATGTTAACTTATCCCAACTTATTTGAATTTGAGAAAATAGATACCACTGATTGGCAAATAAATTATCTTTAAACTGAACATTACCTTGTATTCCGGCATTATTAACATAATCGTCTATTCTAGAATGATTATATAACCATTCACCTCCATTCACCCACTGTATGTTAACCCCACCTATTTGATGCTGATAAATTAGCTTTTCAGATACACCTGTATTGGTTTCATCTCTATTTTCAAATTTGGTTAAAAAGGGATTTGTAATGGCATTGTGATTTAATAACAATACTGTTTCAGCAGAAAATGAGGAATTGAATTGCAGGGTATGATGTATGCCCGCAAAAACTGTTTTATCATATATGGCAGATTTTTGTTCTACGGCCCCGGGAATTGCACCTACAGCAGGTCTTGCAGCCGTTGGTTTTTTTAACATTTCAGTTAAAGTTAATCCACCGGGGGTTTGGTAATACATATTAGTGTAAAAAGCTAAAGCATCTAGTGTTTGCGCCCCGTATTTCCACTTGGCTAACCAGTTATAAGTATCTCTTCTAACGGCCGACTGCTGACGATAGCTATTGGCTTGTAAATGGCTTTGTTGCAATACTGAAGCAAACTGTTTATTTTGATAGTTATAGCTTGCATTTTGTGCCATTAATCCATATGACCCTCCGGTAATTGACCCTTTAAAATGTTGTTGTTGATTTTCGGAAAGTGAGGGGGTAGAATTTAATAATACAACACCACCTGTTCCTGCACCATAAATACTGGACGAAGGGCCTTTGATGATTTCTATATTATTAATTTGACTTACATCTATCAAGTTTAAATAAGTATTTCCGCCACCATCAGTTAATGGAATATCATTCCAATACACTTTTACATTTCTTACACCGAAAGGTGATCGTAAAGTACTACCTCTAATAGACAATCTGTAACTACCCGGCGATCGTTCCTCCATTCTTACACCTGCAACCGAATTGAGTGCAGGCAACAAACTTGCTGGAGTGCTTCTTTGCATATCTGACTGACTGATTATTGCAACTGCAACCGGAGCATCCTTCCATTTTTTATTTAACATAAAGGCGTGTACCACTACATCTTGCAAAGAAACTGCTGCCGTATCAACAAATTTATATTGTTGTGCATTTATTTTTTGAACCAAGAATAATAATGTAAGATATAACAGTTTTCGCATGATGAAAATTGAGGAAAGTGAAAATGTAACCCAATGCTAAATTAATACATAGCCTAAGTTGTATTCAGATAAAAAAATAAAAAAAATCCCGAAAAATTATCTCGGGATTTATTCATTGCATATATTCAGTATTATTTTTTCATATACATTACTTCTTTAGCCAGTTTTACGGTTCTTTCCACATCGGGAATAGCTAAAGCGGCCAAATTAGGTGCATAGTGCATTGGAGCATCGGCACTAGTAATGCGGCGAATTGGAGCATCTAAATAATCAAAACCCTCTTTTTGAATGCGGTAGGTAATTTCAGAACTTACAGAAGCAAACGGCCACTGTTCTTCTACAATTAATAATCGATTGGTTTTTTTAACACTATCTAAAATAGTTGGCCAATCTAAGGGGCGAATAGTTCTTAAATCAATCACTTCTGCGCTTACGCCTTCTTTTTCTAATTCAGCGGCTGCGCCTAATGCTACTTTCATCATTTTATTAAAAGAAACAATGGTAATATCTTTGCCAGTTTTTTTAATATCGGCTTTTCCTAAGGGTATATAATATTCTTTATCGGGCACTTCACATTTATCACCATACATCACTTCACTTTCCATAAAAATAACCGGATCTTCTTCATAACGAATAGCTTGCTTTAATAAACCTTTTGCATCATATCCATTAGATGGAGAAACTACTTTAATACCGGGAATATTGGCATATAAACTTTCAAAAGCAGTGGAATGCTGTGCACCTAACTGTCCGGCACTTCCATTAGGACCTCTAAAAACAATAGGACAGGCAATTTGCCCACCACTCATAGCTAACATTTTAGAAGCTGTATTTAAAATTTGGTCAAGTGGCAGTACAGCAAAATTCCATGTCATAAATTCAACAATGGGCCTCAATCCGTTCTGTGCTGCACCTACTGCAACACCTGCAAACCCTAACTCAGAAATAGGGGTATCAATGACCCTTTTAGCGCCAAATTCGGCTAGCATACCCTGACTTACCTTATAAGCACCATTGTATTCAGCAACTTCTTCACCCATTAAAAAAACTCGTTCATCTCTTCTCATTTCTTCCTGCATGGCCTCACGTAGTGCCTCTCTAAAAGCAATTGATCGCATAATATATTTCTATTAGTGAAAATTGAGTAGCAAAAATAGAAGATTATCGGGTATAAAACCAAAATCAAGAAGAATGACACAAAAAAAGCTCTCCGGAATAATCCAAAGAGCTTATAAATTTGGCATTTATGTTAAAAAACATTGTAACCAAAACTTACGTAGTACAAACCACCAATTTGCGCATTGCCAAAGCCGTTGGTATAGTAATGATTTAATAAATTGGTACCGCCAATTTTAATCATTGATTTAGTTGTTGGTAATTTAAAAGTAATAACACCATCAATAGTTGCAAAAGAAGGCACATTGCCTGTACCAAAAGTTCCTTCATAATAAAAACTATCCTGATAGCGATACATTAAACTAAATCCTAACCGATTGTCCAATAAAAAACCAGAATTGCTAAAACCAATATTGGTTCTAATTTTTGGAGTATTGAAATAAGATACAAAACCTGCAGGCAAGCTTCCTATTTGATCTGAATAAAGGTTTGCATTTAAAGAAAAGTTTTTAGGCAATAAGTATTGAACGGAAGCGCCCCAACCACTTGTATTTACGTTACCCGGTGTATTTATAGAAATGCTATAAATAGTTCTTGTAGAGGCAGCATTACCGGATGTTCCATTTGGATTTAAGCCCAATAAACCTAAGGGTGAACCATTTTGAGATTGTACAACTGTAACACCTCCTAAAAAGTCTTTATAAGCAGCCCAATAAGCATATACATCAATCAATAATTTTTGGGCAATCAAACCTTTATAACCCACTTCAAATGAATTGGAAGATTCGGGTTTAAATTTGCCAAAATTTTGCACCTGCAATAAACCCGGATTGGGGTTACCGGATAATACAGATGCACCAAATGCTTGAACACTTGCTAAAGTATAAGATGGATTATTATTAAAATTATAAAAATTTCGTAATTGTGGTAAACCTCCCATTAATCGGGTTCCACCACTTACTAACAAATTAATCCATTGATTTTGTGTGGAAGGAAAGCGATATGCTGTTTGGTATGAAAAGCGAAGATTATGATTTTTAGCCAACTTAACTACCGCAGAAAAACGAGGGGTAAATTTGCCATCAAAATTTGAATTTTTATCATACCTGCCCGATGCAGTTAATTTTAAAACATCGTTAAACAATTGCTGAGAAAGTTGTGCATAGGCCCCTACTTCATTAATATAAATTTTACCTGCTGTATCAGCAAATAAGGTTCCCTGTGAATTGAGTGCATACTGTTTCCAATTGCCTCCTACCAATAAATCTGTTTTTGTTTTTTCTAAGCCCAAAGCATGTGTTAAATTATATTGTCCTTCAACCATGTACAATGCCGTTTTATCTACAAACAATGCGCCACCTTTAGAGATGGGCGTTTGTACAATTTTTTGGAATAAAGGATTATTAAAAATATTTCCAGTTGGTCTGCCAGAGGCAGCATCTGTTGCTGCTCTTGCATATACTTCAGCGGCTGCATCACTTAAGCCGGCTCCACCTAAACTTGCTGGCAAACGAGATTTGATATAGTTTTGAGCATATTGCGAAAACCATCCTGTTGCGCCGCCACTTGGTAATAAAGCTTCATTAAACAAACGAGCTGCAATGGTTGAATTATAAGAATCACCTGCATCTTCCTGCGTAGTATAAGCCCGCAAGAACCAATTTTTATTCTTCATTTCAATTTTGTACTGACCCATCTTTAAATTTTTAAGTGCATACCTGTCAGAGCCGGTATAAACTGTACTTCCGGTGCCCCAATTGCCTTCAAAAATTAAATCGGTTCTGCTATTAATTTTATAAACTGCTTCTCCAGAAATTTTAAAATTATATGTAGTTGGTGCAATTACATATTTTTCGTCAAAACCGGTTCTGGAAATATTTTGATTAGCAGGAATGGTTGAAACAATACCATTAATAATTGAGCTAGGTACGCCTTGGCCAATGAAAGCTTGTCCAACCTGTTGTGCCAAAGAATTAAAAGTAATGCCACCGGCACTAACCAAATTAGTTTCATCGCCATATACATTTACACCATCATAAGCAGGATCTGAATTTCTGTCACCGGGAATAACCTGCCCGTTTGGTGTTCCTGTTGTTCTAGAGTAATCTCTTTTATCATTTGCCAACCAGTCTTGTGCCTGCACGTATTGGGTAGCAATCTTAAAAGCAAATTTATCAGATACTTTTTTAGCCCAACGTAAGCTCCAATCATAATACGGCGCTGCATTACGTTGATAATTGTCTACATGGTTTACCCCTTGTTTTATTTGAAAACTTAATCCCTGATATTTAAAAGGATCTTTGCTATTAATTAATACCGTACCATTCATACCTCCGGGGCCATACAGTGCAGAAGAAGCACCAGGCAATAATTCTATGCTTTCTACATCTAATTCAGTTAATCCAATTACACCCCCTACAGGAAAATTTAATCCGGGGGCCTGGTTATCCATTCCATCTACAATTTGGTTTAAACGTAAATTCCCATTTACATTAAACCCACGAGTACCAACCGATTTAAATGTTAAGCTTGATGCCACTACATCAACCCCATTCATGGTACCAATTATATCATAGTAGTTAGATGAAGGAGCTGAACGAATTGTAGCTGCACCTATTCGCTCAATAGTTACAGGCGATTCAATTATTTTTTCAGGAACACGGGATGCTGCAACTACTACTTCTTCACCCAATGTATAATGTGGCTGGAGGCTTACTTCAATAGGGCTTCCGGTAAATGTTACCTCCTTACTAGAAAAACCAACAGAAGATACCACTAATGTAAAAGGAGGTTTTTGAGAGGTAGTAAATTTAAAGTATCCTTTTTCATCAGTATATGCACCGGTTGAACCACCTTTAATGGTTACAGATACAGAAGAAACTGTTTCGTGATTTGTAGCGTTTTTAATGACGCCACTTACAGTAGTTCCCTCTTGTGCTTGGGCATTTTTACTAATGAAGATGATAGGCATACATAAAACAACAAACAATAGTTTTTTTCTCATACGGCAGATTTTGTTTAAAAGCAATTTAGAAAATAGTTGGCTGAATAAAAAAATTATTAAAAAATACTTTAAAAAAAAGTGATGTTTTGAGGTAAAGTTGATTGGAAAAAGAAAAAAAATTAAAAAAAACTCCGGATATTATTTAGCAAGAGTAATTTTGACCCATGGCTACTTTTCAATTTCCCAATCAGACCCAATTTTACAAAGGCAAAGTTAGAGATGTTTATAGTATTGGAACAGATACCCTAGTAATGGTAGCCAGTAATCGTATTTCTGCATTTGATGTAATACTACCTAAACCCATCCCTTATAAGGGGCAAGTGCTCAATCAAATTGCGGCTTACATGCTGCAAGCTACGCAAGATATTTGTAAAAATTGGCTGTTAAATGTTCCTGCCCCACATGTAAGCATTGGTAAAAAATGTGAGCCGTTTAAAATTGAAATGGTAGTAAGAGGTAACTTAACCGGCCATGCTTGGCGTACTTACCAATCCGGCCAAAGGAAATTATGTGGCATTGTATTACCTGAAGGCATGAAAGAAAATGATTTTTTCCCAACACCTATTATTACCCCTTCCACTAAAGCTGTTGAAGGGCATGATGAGGATATATCAAAGGAAACTATTATTAGCAAAGGACTAGCTACAGAAGTTGATTGGAGCGTTTTAGAAAACTATGCCTTGAGACTTTTTGAAAGGGGTAAACAGTTAGCTGCCAAACGAGGTCTCATTTTAGTTGATACCAAATATGAGTTTGGAAAAATTGCAGATGATATTTATTTGATGGATGAAATACATACCCCCGATAGTTCCAGATATTTTTATGCAGACGGTTTTGATGAACGCCAACAAAAGGGAGAAAAACAGAAACAACTAAGTAAAGAATTTGTTAGAGAATGGCTAATTGCGAACCATTTTATGGGTAAACCAGGTGAAATAGTTCCTGAAATGACCGATGAATGGATTAATACCATATCTAACCGATACATTGAACTATACGAGCAACTTATTGGAGAGGCATTTATACCACAACAAATTTCAGATACTGATACCTACGCAAAAATAATGGATGCTTTAAAAAAACTAGGCGTTTATCACTAAAAGCCATTTATTTCATTAA
>JAGWPI010000292.1 GCA_028877005.1 Bacteroidota bacterium
GCCAAAGGCTTAAACGCAGGTATATTATACTTAGCTGCAACCCCATTTTTAATTATAGGTTATATTGGTTACCGTTGGTTTCAATCTGAAAAAGAAAAAACGAAGTTGGATGCTCAACAAGGCGAGCAGAGCCAACTTTAAACTTATTTTTTGAATTGCTCATGTGTGCCATCACAAAAAGGTGGATTTTTGGTATGCTTGCAATTACATAACCAAACTTCTGCATCTTCTTCTGCTGTAAATCTTAAAGGTTTAAATGGCATCCCATCAATCGTTTTATGATGCCCATCGCAAAATGGATTCTTTTGACTTAATCCGCAGGTACACCAGGCATAGGTTTTTCCTTTCTCAACCATTACTGCTGTTGGTTCTGCTTTAAATACATGTGGTTCTTGCATGAAAATAATTTAATTTACTAAAGAAAAGAAGCAAAATAAAGAAAAATGCCTTTGCAAAAATATTTTTGTTTACAAAGTATTTTTCCATGTATCATTAAATGAAACTATTAATCTAAGGAATCATAGCTTTGTAAATATTCAATTGTACATAAACCAATAATTAATCATCCAATCTTATTCTAGATTAAGCAATATGAAAAAAGAATATTTCTCTATACTGATACCTAGTTGGAACAATTTACCTTATTTAAAATTATGTTTAGAAAGTATTCTAAACAATTCAACCTATCCACACCAAATTATAGTGTTTGTAAATGATGGTTCAGATGGTACTTTAGATTGGATACAAACACAAACAAATATTAAATATTTACACAGTAAACAAAATATTGGGGTTTGTTATGCGCTTAATGCTTGTAGAAAGCTAGTAACAACAAATTATATACTTTACATGAATGATGATATGTATGCTTGTCCTGGATGGGATGCACATTTATGGGAGGAAATTCAAGCTATAGGGCATCCAAATTTTTTTATTTCTGCTACTGCCATTGAACCTATTGCTTCGAGCAACTGTGCTATTGAATATGATTTTGGTACCGATATTGATACATTTAATAAAACAGCATTACATGAACAATTTGCCAACTTTTCTATGAATGATTGGCAAGGAGCTACTTGGCCACCCAATATTGTACATAGAGATATTTGGGATTTAGTGGGAGGATATAGCATTGAATTTTCGCCGGGTATGTATTCCGATCCCGACTTTTCCATGAAATTATGGCAAGCCGGCATTCGCTACTTTAAAGGTATCAACAAAAGCAGGGTTTATCATTTTGGATCACGGTCAGTAAAACGGGTTGAAAAAAACCCGGGTTATTATACTTTTATCACTAAATGGGGAATAACTTCCAGCACTTTGTCAAAATTTTATTTAAAAAGAGGGCAACCATTTAATGGAATACTACCTGAGCCTACTATTCCAACATATATTAAAATAAAGAACCTTTTTAAAACCGTTTTAGCAGTTTTCAAAAAAAATAAATTTCATTTGTTATTTAATTGAAAGTACTCAAAAAAATAATCTACAGGTTTTAGATTCAAATAAGCAGTTCGATTTGCATTAAAGTCTTCATAAGTTAATTGTTCAATTTCTTGTTTTGAATATTGAAAACGCGTAACTTTTTGAGGGTCTTTTAATTTAGTAATAACACCAAGTCCATGATCACAATCTAAAACAAATACATACAAATCTTTTCGGAAAGATTGTATGTACAAAATTGTTTTCCACACATCGCCGTTCCAAATGCCTTTAAAATGTCGAGTTTCCCATTCTTTAAAAGAGCAAGCTGCCTCAACTGTAATTGGATTACAATCATGCATAATGATTACGCCATTCGTATTCATGTACTTTAAAATATTCAATACATCGCGGGTAGCAAAAGCAAATTCATGCATACCATCAATTAATGCAATATCTATTGTTTTATTTCGAAAAACATTTGGTGCATTTTTTTCAAAAAATTGATCACTAGATGTTTGAAAATACTGATTAAAAAAATTATATGGATTTAGAAATAATTTTCCAACAACTCTAAGCTTTCTAAATTTAAAATCTGGGTCAATAGCAATTTTAAAAAAGGATTTAATCTTAAAAAAAATGTGCCCATTGAATACACCAATTTCTACATAATTTTTAAATTTTTTTTGAGTCATTAATAAATGAATGGCCGATAAACGGTTCATATTGAGTAGTGTTAATAAATGAAATTACTCATTAAAATTAACGGGAACTATTAAATTACCTATAAAAGCTCCTCAGTCCACTGATACAAATTAAATCCGGGTTGTTGTAAACGTTCTGTTAATTGCACTTTTAATTGGTTACGTTTTATCCCTCTCATACATTTTTGCTGTAATAATCGATATGCTTTATCGGTCAATAACCATAATTTTCTTTCCGGTGTTTGCAAAATAGAGCTATGTAAGTTAATAAATGAAATTAATTCAGTAATACCCATACCGTTAGTGGCAACAGTGCTAACAATTGGTATTTTCCAAGTATTACCCGTTTGTGCGGGATTTAACATGTGTTGCAAATTATTAATAAAAGTGTCGGCGCCTGGTCTATCGGCCTTATTCACCACAAAAATATCAGCAATCTCCATCAATCCTGCTTTCATTGTTTGTATTTCATCGCCTGCTTCTGGTACCAAAACAACTACAGTTGTATCGGCTAATCCTGCAATTTCAATTTCACTTTGGCCTACCCCAACAGTTTCCACTATTATATCATCAAATTTTGCTTCTTTTAACACATCGGTCATTTCTAAAATCTTAGGATGTAATCCGCCTAAATTACCACGGCTGGCCAAAGAACGAATATAAACCTGTGGATGTGCATACCATTGATTCATGCGTATTCTATCACCTAACAATGCACCCAAATGAAAGGGGGATGATGGATCAACACACAATACAGCTACTTTTCTTCCCGTGGCCACTAAAGTGCCAATTAAGGCATCCGTTAATGTACTTTTTCCTGCACCGGGAGGCCCTGTAATGCCAATCACTCTTGCATGGTGGTTCAATTGCAGCGATTGCATAAAACTTTCATAGCCCAGCGTTTCGTTTTCTAATAAACTTAATACCCTTGCTAGTGCTTTTATATTACCGCTTTGAATATCTTTCCGTAAATTTTGCCACATAGCACCCTTTTGTTGTGCGTAAAATTACTGTATAGCTGTAATGTTATGATGAAAAAAACAACAAATCGTATTTTTTTTTGGCAATCTATTTCTAATAGTCAATTGCTCACTGCATTATTTATACTAATGTTGGCAGGATTACTATTTAGTAGAGCATTACTTTCTATTTGTATGTTAGCATGGGCTGTAGTATTAATTATTTTTCTTTATAAAAACAAATTATCCCTAGGCAAACACACAATGCTACATTGGTCGATTTTGCCATTGGGATTATTTTTATTGGGTGCTTGGCAACAACCATTTCAAACAAATACATATGATTTTTTATTAACTTTATTAACTTATCCCATTGCATTTTTTTCTGTTCGAACACTGTTTAATATTACAGAAAAACAAAAAATTTTACAAATTTGGATTACTGTAGCAATGATAAGTAGTATTTATCCAATAATTTGGTTTGCTACCCATTTTCATGAAGCAATTGTTAAATATGGCAGCGGACAATCAATGCCTGTATTGATGGACCAAGATCATATTCGATATAGTATTTTTTTGTGCAGTGCTTTTACTTTCATTTTATTTCAATATCCTTTTTCGAATAAATATCGTTTATATTTTATACCGTTATTTTTTTTATTGATTGTATTTTTATCAGTGAGAACAGCGTGGGTAATATTAGGAATATCATTACTTTTTATTCCCTTAATAAAGTCTATTCCACACCGTCAATGGATAACCGCTATTTTAGTAATATTGGCCGGTTGCAGCTATTTTATTTTTCCCACGGTACAAAAAAAAATTGCTTATACCCTCTATGATTGGCAGCAATTTATACCTAGTAAATTTAATAGTAACTACTCAGATGCTGCCCGTCGTAATTTAAATTACATAGCTATTCAGGCCATACAGCATCAATCTTATAATGTTGGATGGGCAGATGTAGCAACAACCATGCAGTTATATGGAGAGAAATATTTTCCAAAACAAAAGCTTCAATTTAGTTGGCCTTTTAACCAATGGTTATTTTGGATGTTAGGAAGCGGCTGGATAGGCACTTTGATGTGGAGTATTTGGCTGGTCTATCCAATTGTATGGGGATGGCAACACAAGCAATATGGCGTATTTTATTGGAGTATAGCCATTGCCATATCTTGTTTAGTAGAAACGAACTTAAATTTTCAATATGGTGTTTTTTTACATGCATGGCCACTGGCAATAATGACTTTTACTTCTCAGGATAATAACCGATAATTTCTAAAATCGAACGGACGAATTCCGGTTAGTTTTTCGAAATGATACAGCAATTTATCTTTAAAGGGAAAACGTTTTTTAGTAACATCTAAATTAATTTGCCAATTTTTAGCAGCAATTCGTTGTTTCATAACGGCAGGATGAGTTCCGGTAAATTTTTCAATAGAATCATACTCCTCAAAATTATATACTTGTTGCGGTGAATTGGCAATGGCTTGAATAGAAGCATGATTCCAAAAAGCAGCCATATTTTTATTTTTACGCATCATTTGTTCAGGGCTTTTTACCCATCCATAATGATACATGTATGCATTGGCAGGCTTTACCCATAATTTTTGATTACCGATTCTAAAGCCTTGCGCATCCTTATAAGCAGTAATTCTTTTATCGTTGCGAATGATACGTACTTCATGATTATACCAAGTTCTACTATCACCCACATAATCATATGTGCCATAAAAATGCAGGTAGCGAAACAATAACCCTTCTACTTTAACATTATATTGATGGGTTTTACAAGCATCTAAAATTGCGGCATGGTACTGCTCATGTACACATTCATCAGCCTGAATATAAAATGCCCATGTGCTTTCAGGATTAATTAACTGAAAAGCTTTATTGGTTTCAACTGCCAGCACTGTACCACCGGATTGTAATGATTTGTCCCATACCGAATGGTGTATTTTAATTTTAGAATTATTTATAGATTCAATAAGTTGTAAGGTATTATCATCGCTATCGCCAACTAAAACAATCATTTCATCTACAATCGGTAAAATTGATGTAATAGCTTCCACAATAGGATAATCGTTAATAATTGCATTCTTAATAATGGTAAAACCAGATATTTTCATAAATAATAATAATTAAATTGCTGTAAACATGTTTATATATTTCAATTAGTCGCGTCTTCTAAGTAAAAATTAAACACAAAGAACCGAAAAAAAATGGTATTCCTTACTTTTACAAATGAATGAATGTATTCATTATTTACTCAATTTTACAAAATGACCAACTTTATTCCTGTTTTTCCTTTAAGCATTGTAGTATATCCGGACGAAATATTGCATTTAAAAATATTTGAGCCCCGCTACAAACAGTTAATTAACGATTGTTTTGCTGAGAAAAAACCATTTGGTATTCCGGTGGTTGCTAATAATACCATAACTGATTTTGGCACGTTGGTTGAAATACAAGAAATTGTAAAGGTATATGAAGATGGTAAAATGGATATTATAACAAAAGGCTTAGCTGTTTTTAAAATTTTAGAAATAATACAAGAAGTACCCAACAAATTATATAGTGGTGCCATTGTAAATTATCCAACCAATCAAATAACGCCATTATACCAATATTTACAACCGGTTCTGAGTAATATTCGTGAGTTATTTCAACAACTTCAGGTACAAAAAAATTTTAAAAAAGCCGATGAAAGCTTGCTTAGCTATGATGTTGCACACCATGTTGGCTTTACATTAGAACAAGAAATGACTTTACTCTGTTTGTTTAAAGAATTAGAACGTATTGAATTTTTAAGACGACATTTATTGCAAGTTTTACCTTTGATTAAGGGCATGGAATTATTAAAAGATAAAA
>JAGWPI010000293.1 GCA_028877005.1 Bacteroidota bacterium
GCCTATAAAGAGTATAGATAAAAACGAAAACTGGGCATTAATTTGGGGGAAGGAGGTAGATACCTATAAAAATGGTAAAAAAGACTCAACCCACATTCAAGAAACCTGGCGTTTTAATAAAGACGGAAAAGCAGATTTATTTTACCAATTTAAGGCCGCCGCTGCTCCACCAAAAAAATAATACAAGTAACACAGCCCCCATTGCGTGGCTTTTTTTTACCTACGCTTCAGCAGTTATTATCTTTAACAAAACAAAATATTGAACACTACGGTTGCTAATTTATTATAATGCATTAACACCATACAACTTATTATAAAAATAAATATCCTATACCCCTACTAAATACGTAAGGGTAAGCTCCCCCAAAAAGAGTACGGTTAATTTGTAGACAAAAAGTTTATAAATTTAAATCGTAAATCATGAGAAAGAGTCAGTTCAGTCACACACAGATTGCCAACATCTTAAAGGAGTTTGAGCAAGGAAAATCAGCCGAGGAGATCCATCGGGAGTATGGAGTTAGTAAAGCCACATTTTATAAATGGCGGGAACGTTATGGTGGTATGGAAGCCAGTGAGCTCAAACGTATTAAAGAGCTAGAGGAAGAAAATGCTCGTTTAAAACGGATGTATGCCAACTTGGCTATGGAGTTAGATACGGCAAAGTATATCATCGAAAAAAAGCTTTAAAGCCTTGCGAAAAACGAAGAATCATTGAGGAGCTCAGAGATGAGCGTCCAAAAGACATCGGCAAGGCGTGTCGGGTACTAAGAATAAGCAGAAGCAGTTTGCATTATCGGTCTATTAAAGATGATAGCGCCATTATTAAGCATCTAGAGGATTTAGCTGAAGATCATTCTTTAGAAGGCTTTTGGAAGTATTATCATCGTTTAAGGAACCAAGGTATAGTTGTGAATCACAAACGACTGCATCGTATTTATAAGGATTTAAAACTGCCCCTAAGGCGCAAGGTTAAGAAACGATTGCCTCCTCGGGAAAAAGAAACACTAGAAGTACCAGAACACTTTACACAAACCTGGAGCATAGATTTTATGACTGATGTATTAAGTAATGGAACCAAATTCAGATCGTTTAATGTGATTGATGATTTTAATCGAGAAGTGCTATTTATCGAGATTGATTATTCTTTAAAAAGCAGTAGAGTAATATGGGTGCTTCGCCATTTAATAAACCGCTTTGGTAAACCACAAAAGATACGAATGGATAACGGCCCAGAGTTTATATCTAAGCTAACCCAATCTTGGAGTAAGGCCAATGAAATTGAGTTCCAGTATATTCAGCCAGGTAAGCCATCACAAAACGCCTATGTTGAAAGATTCAATAGAAGCTTCCGTGGCCATGTATTGGATGCCTATTCATTTGATAACCTAAACCAAGTAAGAGAAATTTCAGATGCATGGATAGAGGATTACAATAACCATCGACCACATGATTCACTTGGAGGATTACCACCAAGGGTATACCGAGAAAAACAAAATCAGTCTAATGGGCTTCTTTTCGCTTCGGCTTCGCCTCCGCTAAAATCAGCCCATTAGTATTAAAAGAAAAAAAATTATACATTTAATGCGTACTCAAAATGGGAAGCCTTCACTCAAAAAAAATAAACCCTAGAAAAAAACCTCAACTATTTACAACCCATCATCAAGAAAAAGAACAGCTATCCCCTTTCGGAAATAGCTGTATGTATGCTTGCCAAACCTGTATGTAAAAAATAATTTAATGCAATTGAAAAATAAGACCGGCATGTATTCCAACCATATTCATATTCATGGCATCACTCATGCCAAATTTGGTGTAATTGTATGATACCCCAATTTGGGCTGCAGCATTAGAATTGTATCGGCTAAATGGTAATTGAATACCCGCATCGGCCATAGCTGTAAACTTGCCACCGGATGTATTATTTGAAGAAAACTCGCCCAAATATTGATTATAGGTTACAAAGCTTATACCTACACCGGCTGCTGCATATGGTTGTATTAATTTAGTGGTACCTTGTAATGGTGTAAACGTTACTTTACCCATTACCGGAACTGCCTGAATGGAATTAGACAATACCGCAGATATTTGTTGGTTAGGTGCCAAGTCGTACACCGTTCTGGGATATTTTTGATAAAAATCCTGAAATCCAAAACCAAGTCCTACTGCCCACTTGTTATTAATACCCAAAGAAACATCACCCATTAAACCACGCGGGGAAAGATTAGATACATAATTCGATTTAAAATTACCTAACGGAAGGCCTAAATTATAGGCGGCATTTAGTTTCACAATACCACGTTGGGCTAACAAAGAAGATGCAGGTAATATACTAAACAGTAATAACGATAATATAATATACTTTTTCATACTAGTATTTTTAATGATAATTAATAGTGTGGCAATGAAAGGCACTAATTGGTTTTTAAATAAGGCGATTGACTAAATAATGCCTGAATCTGACTGTCGGCCGTTGTAGCATCGGCAATGCCTTCGCCTCTAATTAATCCGTTCCAAACAATTTTTATTTTGCCGTTGGCAGCTGCATTTTTCAAATCTAACATATCAATAGAGAGTGCACCAGAGTTGATTTGATAGGTGCCATACATGTAAGGAGAATAATAACCATAGCCACCATACCCCCAATAGGTGGGATCATAATATCCACCATAATAATCATAATAACTGCTGTAATCAATAATACCGGTTGTTGTGGTATTAATGTAGGTTACATTTATGCCCAAATCGGGATTAGCAGATTTTGACACCAAAGTATACCCACCTTGTTGCATATATTTGGTAATTGCATCAATAAATGCTTGCCCTGTTGGAGTTAAAGAGCGGGATGATTGCCCATTATCTAAAACCGTTACAGAATCACCAATACTAAATGTTTTGTAACTACTGAAATTAACGGTAGAATCGCGCTGAGTAATATAAATGCGCGTATCGGCATTACTTAAATTATTAACTGCACTATTTTTTGTACACCCTACCATACCTAAAATAGCAATGGCTAAGAAACCAGAGGCCAGTTTAATTTTGTGTTTCATACAGGAATGTTTTTTGTGATATAAAATTAGTTTACAATTGTGTTATTAGATTGTTTTATTTGTTAATAGTTAAGCCCTTGATGGTGTTTTATGATTTTATTGACAATAAATAACAATGAGTTAGGCACAAAAAAAGCACCCATAAAGGGTGCTTAAAAAGTATGGAAGAAAAATTGTTTATTTTAATAAACACCTTCTACCAACACGGTTACTTTGTTATTAAAAACTTCAGCAAAACCGCCGGTAATGGTATAATGTTCGGTTTTTTGCTTATCAACCAGCACTTTAATATTGCCTTTGGTTAAAGCACTAACCAAAGGGGCATGTTTTTCTAAAATTTCAAACAACCCTGAAATACCGGGTAACTGAACGCCATAAACATTGCCACTATACACTTTTTTTTCAGGTGTTAATATTTCTAACAGCATAATATTTCAATTAAAAGGAACATAATTTAACTGCGTGCCTGAGCCAGTAATTTCTTACCTTTTTCAATAGCATCTTCAATAGTACCTACTAAGTTAAAAGCGGCTTCCGGATATTCATCCACTTCGCCATCCATAATCATGTTAAACCCTTTAATAGTATCATTAATATCTACAAATACCCCTTTTAAACCTGTAAATTGTTCGGCCACATGGAAGGGTTGAGATAAGAAACGTTGTACCCTTCTGGCACGAGCAACCACTAATTTATCTTCATCGCTCAATTCATCCATACCCAAAATGGCAATAATATCTTGTAATTCTTTGTAGCGCTGTAAAATTAATTTAACACGGTTAGCACAATCATAATGTGCATCACCAACAATAGCGGGTGTTAAAATACGGGAAGTAGAATCCAAGGGGTCTACTGCAGGATAAATACCCAGGTCGGCAATTTTACGGCTAAGAACGGTAGTAGCATCTAAGTGGGCAAAAGTTGTGGCCGGGGCAGGGTCAGTTAAGTCATCTGCCGGAACATATACCGCTTGTACGGAGGTAATAGAACCATTTTTGGTAGAGGTAATTCTTTCTTGCATCAAACCCATTTCAGTAGCCAAAGTGGGCTGATAACCTACCGCCGAAGGCATACGGCCTAACAATGCCGATACTTCAGAACCTGCTTGGGTAAATCGGAAGATGTTATCAACGAAAAACAGAATGTCTCGTCCTTTACCGGTACCATCGCCATCGCGGAAGTATTCTGCAATGGTTAAACCGCTTAAGGCAACACGGGCACGAGCACCGGGTGGTTCATTCATTTGGCCAAATACGAAAGTAGCTTTAGAGTCTTTCAATTCATCCAAATTTACCTTGCTTAAATCCCATCCACCTTCTTCCATACTATGTTTAAACGCATCGCCATATTTCATAATGCCGGCCTCAATCATTTCGCGCAATAAATCATTTCCTTCACGAGTTCTTTCACCCACTCCGGCAAATACCGACAAGCCGCCGTGACCTTTGGCAATATTATTAATCAGCTCTTGAATTAATACTGTTTTACCTACACCGGCCCCACCAAATAAACCAATTTTACCACCTTTTGCATAAGGCTCAATCAAATCAATTACCTTAATTCCGGTATACAATATTTCTGTAGCAGTACTTAAATTTTCAAATAATGGTGGTTTATTATGAATAGGGCGACCATTAACTTTTGATACCTGAGGCAAACCATCAATGGCATCGCCGGTAACATTGAATAAACGACCATTAATGCCATCACCAACAGGCATTGAAATTGCTTTGCCGGTATCTACTACTTCCATTCCTCTAACCAATCCTTCGGTACCATCCATTGCTATGGTACGAACACTATCTTCACCCAAATGTTGTTGTACTTCCAGTACCAAGGTATCACCATTGGGTTTCTTTATTTCTAATGCATTGTAAATTTCGGGCAAATCGGTCAGGTTGGGAAAATGAACATCCACAACGGCTCCAATAATTTGCTTAATATTACCTATAGCGGCCATAAATAGACAGTTTTTTTAAAATTTGCGGCAAAGGTAAGGGAATGGAGGTTTCAAATTATAACCATTTTTTAATGAAGGCATTTTTTTTATTTCAGCCCTATTTTTATTCAGTTTTTGTGGGTTCCATTTCAATACAATTCCTTTGAAAAAATATTAAAAAGTTTAATCGGCTTTATCTTCATTGTACAATACATACCCTTTTAATTGATAATATGACAGCATAGTTTGTGCTGATAAAGCTAAGCCTACATGGGGCACCAATTGATCTATTGAAAGATTTAACATTGTTAAAGCCTGACCGCAGGCAATGAATTTTACCCCTTTCTGCTGTAACTCTTCAATTAAAGGTAAGTTGCTATTATCGGTTGAGTATCGCTTTTGGTAGTTACTGTTTTCGAGCAATGAAAATAATGCCGGGCCATGCACTAACACAACCACCTCTATATTTTTTGCCGGAACACCGGAAGCCACATGTAAGTTTATTACTCTACCTATTTCTGTTATTCCGGAATTTTCGGTTTTTGCAGTAGCTGAATCGGTAGGACCAATAGTTACATTAAATAATAGTTTGTAAGGCATATTTACATCTATTGTTTCTGTAATGCCTTTTACAGGTATAACACCTGTCCACAAGCTATTTTGTATATAAGGATGAATAGCTAATTTTTGAAACTTGGCTTGCATACGAGCCTGCTTTTTATTGAGTTTTTTATCGGCGCTTTGTGCAGTAGCAATTATTTGAAAAAAGAAAAATACCACGCAACAAGACAATACAAGACGGGTAAATGAACGCATAAACAATTATTTGGTGGGTTAAGATAAGCATTACCACTATAAACTCAACCATTTTAGAAAAAAAATAGGTACAATTTATGAGCGCTTGCCAATGCATATCTCACAAAGTGAAGTTTTTGTTATGTTAATATTTTGAAATATCCGGTTGTTTACATCTACCTATTTTTGTTACATTAATGATTTATTAAAGTACAAAAGCTTTTAAATATTTATTTGTAAACAATTCACCGATTGCGTTTTGTTGAAATAAATGAAAGCTATAAATTTACTTTTTTAACTTATTTTTAATTTTATACATTTACTTTTTAAACGATTAGATCACCAAACATGTTCTTATGGGAAAACTTTACACCATTCGATTTTGCTTTTTATGGATTGGGCTGTTAATATTCACAGCAAGCGAGGCACAAGTTTTTTTAGGCACCTCGCCGTTCACACAAAATTTTGATACTATTGGCTCAGGATTACCCAATGGCTTTACAGTTAGAACAGGTGCTACCAATACGGCTTTAGGTACACCGGTTGCCAGCTTTAATACTGCTACAACCAGCTGGTTTAGTACTTCGGGCCGTTTTGGCAACTATGCCTCTGCTACAGGATTAGTACCAAGCACACCTGCCAGTACGCAAGGCACCATTGCAAACCGTGCATTAGGTGTTAGACAAACCGGAAGTTTTGGCGACCCCGGTGCTGCATTTGTATTTCA
>JAGWPI010000294.1 GCA_028877005.1 Bacteroidota bacterium
CTACTATTGATAATACAGGCAAGATTACAGCAATCAGTGCAGGCACTACCACCATTACCTATATGGTAACCAATAGCAGTGGTTGCACAACGAGTGTGAGTGCACCCATTACCATTATTGGTGTACAAAAAGCAAGTATAGAACTAAAAGATACTGGGAGTACCTGCCTGCCTTATGCTATTACTTTAGTAAATAAAACAGCAGCAGCCACTAAATCTATTTGGTATTTCAGTGATGGTACTTCATTAGTGGGTGACAGTGTGCGTTACATTTTTAAGAATAATGGGGAATATGCGGTAAAATTAAGGACTCAGTCTACCCAAGGCTGTACTTATGAAGATAGCATGCCAATTTCTGTTAAAGTACCTGAACGTACTGTTTCATTTAATAGTGGTTATACTTGTGCCAACAATAATGTAACATTTAATGCGGCTCTTATACCCGGCGATTCAGTTCGTTGGAATTTTGGAGATGGTACTTCCTTAATTACACAACAAAGCAGAATACAACACAAGTACATTAATGGGGGTACGTTTATACCTACTGTTCAAGTAATTGCTGCCACTGGATGTACAATGCCTTTGTCTGTAAAAGACACAATTAAAGTAGATGCAATTAATGCTGATTTTACTTTACATGCTGTATTTGATTGCGGGAAAGCTACCTATCAATTCTTGGATTCAAGTAACTCTATTTTTGGTATACAACAATGGACATGGTTAGCCAATAATCAACTGCTGGGCAATCAATCAGCACTTTCACAAGTGTATACTACAGAAGGTAATCACAATATTACATTGGTGGTAAAAGGTAAATCAGGTTGCAGTGATACTACACAAGCTACGTATAATGTAAAAATTTATCAATATCCCAAAGCAAGTATTCAATCGGTGCAAGATGTTTGTAGGACTGCTTTAATCAACTTTACAGGAAATGCAACTTCTCAAGATTCCATTATATATAAACAATGGGATTTGGGCAATGGTACAACATCAAAAGATTCAATTACAGCAATTATTTATAATAATTCTGGTGATTATAAAGTAAAATATACCGTAAGTACCATTAATCATTGTGCTGATTCCGCTTTAAAACAAATTACGGTACATGCTTTGCCAAAAGTAGCTGCCATGGCACCACAAAGAATTTGTAAAGGTGATTCTATACAATTAAATGTTTCCGGTGCTGAACGATATATTTGGAAAGATCAAAAAAATAATATTATATGTGAAAATTGTACAGTACCCACTGTTGCCCCTACTGCCAATACACAATATTATGTGGTAGGTTATAATGAGTTTGGCTGTAGTCAAATGAGCGCAACCAATATTACTGTTATCCAACCATTTAAACTGTTGGTATCACCTAATGATACTATTTGTTCCGGGCAGCAGAAACAAATTATAGCCATAGGTGCCAATAATTATCAATGGGTAGCACCAGATGGTAGTAGCTTAGGAACCAGTTCTTCTTTGTATGTAAGTCCTACTAATTCTACCACTTATTCAGTGATAGCTAAAGACAGTTATAATTGTTTTACTGATACAGGTAAAGTAAGCATTATAGTAGGTAATCCTACCCAAATTACAGTAGGTAAAGACACTATTTTACAAGCAGGAGATGTTTACAATTTTAGAGCTGTTGCAGAAAAACAAGATATAAAACAATGGGCATGGAGTGGAGCCAACAATTTGTCATGTTACAATTGTCAGGAACCACAGGCAAAAATTTCTGATGATGCCTGTATTAGTTGTGTGGCTACGAATGTATATGGCTGTCAAAGTGCAGATACAATTTGTTTAAAAACTTTTTGTCCTACAGCAGAAATATATGTACCCAACGTATTTACCCCTGATGGTGATGGTATTAATGATGTACTAATGGTACAAGGGAAAGGAATAAAAGTGATTAAGCACTTTATGATTTTTAATCGTTGGGGAGAGTTGTTGTTTGAGCGTAGCAATTTTATGCCGGGTGATCCCGCTTATGCATGGGATGGTAAAATTCGTGGAAAACCTGCAACACCAGATGTTTTTGTATATGTATGTGAAGTTTTATGTGAAAAAGGATTACCCAATATTTATAAAGGCAATGTTGCCATCTTAAAATAAAATAATAATAAAATGACTGGATTTGGTTAATTTATCAAAAGGCAAAAGCCTCAAAAAATCCAATAAATATGAAAAAATTCTACTCATCCTTTGTTTATTGCCTGTTATTGTTAATGTGTTGGCATAACGTCAATGCACAGGATTTAACATTTTCTCAATTTTATGAACAGCCATTATTACGCAATCCTGCATTAGCAGGTGTATTTACCGGCGATTTAAGGGTATCTACGGTATACCGCGATCAGTGGGCTAGTGTAACGGTGCCCTTTAGAACAGAAGCCATGAGTATTGAATATAAAATGCCAATGCAAGGCAGCAATGATGTATTGACTTTAGGTTCGCAGATGACGCTGGATCAAGCAGGTGATATACAATTAAAACGTACGCAGTTTTTACCTGTGGTCAATTACAGCAAGTCATTAAGCGATGATAAAGATACCTATTTGTCTATTGCATTTATGGGTGGCCCTGTATACAGTCAATTTGATCCCACGCTAATTAAAACCGGGGATCAATACCAGGGTGGTTCCTATAATCCCAGTAATCCTACTTCACAAATTTTTGCTAATACAGGCTATAATTATTGGGATTTAGCTACGGGTATTAGTTTTAGCAGTAGTTATGGTGATGCCGGTCGTTTTTATATAGGTGCCGGTCTTGCTCATTTTAATAAACCAGTTATTCACTCTGTAACAGGTACTGTTGAAAATTTTTTGTATCCTAAAATTACTTTTAATATGGGTGTAAATACACCTGTTACAGACAGAAATAGAATTATTGCTTTTGCAGATTATTTTACCCAAAATGGGTATCGGCAATTATTAGGGGGCATATTATATGGCTTTGATTTTCAGAAATTTTATAATGATGATCCTTATACCATTTATTTTGGTAGTTTTTTACGATGGGGTGATGCTTTTGTTCCGGTTGTTAAAATGGATTTTAAGCACATGAGTGTGGGATTGAGTTATGATGTTAATGTTTCTAAACTAAAAACAGTATCTAATTATAGAGGCGGCTTTGAATTAACAGCCTCATATCATGGGTTTTTAAAAGTTAGAAATAGTACTTTAGATAAGCTAAGGTGTACCAGATTCTAACATACATCAGATGCTATATTTTTATTAAATCCTGCTTTATGCAGGTTTTTTTATGTTTTTTTTGCAAAAATGCGCAAATCTCACACGTTTATTAAAATGCGCATATATTACTAGATAAATATTAAACTTATCCTTAAGTCTTTGTTTAATCACTAAAAAGTACTAAAAATTTTTTTTGGAATGTTAATATTTTATTAATAATATTGTTTCATTAACCAAAATTAAAACCCTGCATACATGAGAAAATTTTATTTCTTGTTATTATGCTTGTGCTTAACAGCAGGCCAAGTATTTGCACAAAACCGCACTATTACCGGCAAGGTTACCGATGAAAAAGGTGAACCATTGGTGGGAGTTTCTATTAATGCTTTAGGAGGCGATAAAAAAGTATTCGCTACCGCTGTTACTCAGTCGGGTGGCATTTATTCAATTCAAGTTTCTGAAAAAGTAAAAGGGCTTCAATTTAGCCATGTTGGATTAGATGAACAATATATTCCGGTAGGGAATAAAGGAATTATAAATTTATCATTATCCTCTTCCAGTAAAGACTTATCTGAAGTTGTGGTAACGGGGTATGGATTGCAAAAAAAATCTAATTCTACTGCTGCGGTTGTAAAGGTTGGAGGTGAGCAATTAGCCGATAAGCCATTTGGATCAATTGATCAAATGCTACAAGGTGCTGCAGCAGGTGTTCAGTCTGTAGCTTCAACAGGTCAGCCAGGTGCTAATCAACAAATTAGGATTAGAGGAGTAGGTTCTTTTTCATTAAGTGCATCACAGCCACTATATGTAATTGATGGGGTTGTAATGAATGGAGGTGATTTATCTAATGGTAACGGGGGTGGTTTTAACATAAACCCAAGCACCAATGTATTAGCTACATTAAATGCAGACGATATAGAAAGTGTATCTATTTTAAAGGATGCAGCAGCAACCTCTATTTATGGTTCAAGAGGGGGCAATGGGGTAATAATTATTACAACCAAGAGTGGAAAAATGGGAAAAACACAATTTAATGTAAGCGCTGAATATGGTAATAATAATGTAATTGCACCACCCGCTGCCGGAAGAGCTTTACAAGCTGCAGATTGGTTTACGTTATTAAAAGAGGGATTAGTTAATAATAATTCAAGCCAAACCACTATCAATAATACCCTGGCTTCTTATGGTTATGGTAATGGTGTGGATATACATTGGTTTGATTTAGTAACACAAACAGGTATTCAAAATCAATATAATTTAAGTGCCTCCGGTGGCGATGGTAAAACAAAATATTTTATTTCAGGGGGCTATTTTAAACAACAAGGTACTACCATAGCTACAGATTTAACAAGATACAGCGGCAATATAAAAATAACACATGCTGCAACCGACCGATTAAGTTTTACTACAAAAGTAACCGTTGGTGATGTTGTACAAAACTCTGCATTGGCATCTAGTGGTATTTCAGGTGGCGGAGGATATTTTGGTAATCCAGGTTATGTTTCATTGGTATTAAGGCCTACACAAAATCCTTTTAATCCCGATGGAACATTAAATATTTCCGGAAACAATTTTGGCTTTCCTGCTCATTACAATCCACTATACATAGCAGCAAATGATAAAAGGTGGTTAAAAGCACTAACTATTTTAGGTTCAGAAAATATAGAATACAAAATATGGAAATCTTTGAAATTTACCAGTAACCTAGGATTACAATACAATGGTAATGAAGAGTACCAATTTAACAACCAATTTCATGGGGATGGTTCAGGTACTGCCGGCTATGCATTATCTATATATACAAGAAATTTTTTGTGGAATTGGTATAATCAATTCGACTATCATTTTGATATAAATAAGAATAAGAAGTTTTATGCAGATGTAAAGGTGGGTTACGAAGCTACCCGCAACGCATTTTTGCAACAACAAGGTTCTGCGCAAAGTTTTCCGCCTAAGTTAGACTTGTATTCTTCTCAAAATGCTGCTACCTCTACATTGGGTATTCAGTTATCCTCTGATTATGCATTTACAGGGGCATATTCAAATGCAAATATCAGTTATGACGATCGTTATTCTTTGTACGGAAGTTTTAGAAGAGACGGTTCTTCACGCTTTGGTAGCAAAAACCCATATGGAAATTTCTATTCTGTTGGTTTTGCTTGGAATGTTATGAATGAAAATTTTATGAAAAGCATGACAGCTATTACTAATTTAAAAGTAAGAGCATCCTATGGTACCAATGGTAATGCAGAAATTGGTAACTATCAATGGAGACCTTCGTATGGTTTTGGATATAATTACAATGGTGTTGCCGGTGGTACTTTTAATAATATAGGAAACATTAATTTAACTTGGGAACAAAACAAACAATTTGATGTTGGGGTGGATGTAAGCTTATTTAAAAATAGAATAAACATAACTGCTGATTATTACAAAAGAAAAACTGACGGCTCATTGTTAAGTCAGCAAATATCGCGTACTACCGGTTTTACGGGCGTAATTAGTAATTTAGGCGGCTTAGAAAATAAAGGAATTGAGTTCTCCATTTCTCTTATCCCTATTCAAACAAAAGACTTTAGCTGGCAAATTAATTTTAACTATTCGCATAATAAAAATTATGTAAGTAGCTTACCCACAGGCGATCAATATAACCCGCAAAGCAGTAGTTTTTTAATGCGTGTAGGGCAACCATTTTATTCTTTTTACACACGTGGTTGGGCCGGTGTAGATCCTAATACAGGAAGTCCTCTTTGGTACACCGATAGTACAAAGTCTGCTACTACTACATCCTTTGCATCTGCTAAGTTATTTTTAGTGGGCAAATCAGCTTCTCCTACTGATTTTGGTGGCTTAGGCAATACATTCACATACAAGAACTTTACATTTGGAATTGACTTTTATTATAATTACGGCAATTATATCATCGACAACTATGCAAGGTTCTTTACAGATGGTAGTTTCCCAACACGTGGTAAATATGCTTTTATGATGAATCGCTGGCAGAAAAAAGGAGATATTACCAATGTACCCAAATATATATATGGCGATCCTAGGAATGGTGCAAGTGGTTCAGACCGAATTATTTATAAAGGCGATTATATCCGTTTACGGAATTTGCAAGTTGGCTATCGTTTAACCAATAAAGCAGTATTAAATAAATTACATTTATCTGCAATGGCATTTTATGTGAGAGGAAGTAATCTTTGGACCAAAATTTATGACAATAATTTAACCAGCGATCCTGAACAAGGCGTACAAGGCTTTAATAACCAATCTGTTGCTCCGTCAAAATCTGTAACAGTAGGATTAAATGTAACCTTTTAAATTGTATTTATCTTAAAATTTCAGACAATGAAAAAAAATATATCATATAATCAACTTTCAAAACTTTTTCTTTTATGTGGGGTGTTGTTCTTATCAGCCTGCCAAAAAAGTTTTCTCGATTTAAAACCATATAATGCTTCTGTATTAAGCGATGCCATTAAATCAGAAGCCGATTTAAATGCAGCAGTAAATGGTTTGTATGCCTCATTAAGAGCAACCGATTTTTATGGTAGAACCTTTGCAGTAAAAGGAGACTTAATGTCCGATCATGCATTCCTTTCAAGTCAAAACTCCGGTCGTTATACAGGGTTCAATTTATATAATATGGTGGTTACCGATGGTTATGCCAGCAACATTTGGTTTAATGCATATCAGGCCATTAAAAATGCCAATTTAATCATCAATTCCGGGCTGGCTATTACTAACGACAATATCAGTCAATTATACTCCGAAGCTTATGCTATAAGAGGTATGGTATATTTTGATTTATGCAGGAATTTTGCTTTGCCTTATGCAAAAGACCCTAACGGCCCGGGTGTACCTATTGTACTTGCATTTGATCAGAATGCAAAACCCGCTCGCAGCGCCATTAAAGACGTTTATGCACAAGCTTTGGCCGATTTAAATAAAGCTTATGCTTTGGCTAAATTTAATCAGGGTAGTACAATGACTTTTTTGAGTACCGGCCAAACCCGAAGTGTGAATTCTTCCTTCTGTTCTAAGTATGCCATTTCAGGTTTATTAGCGAAAGTATATCAGCACATGGGAGATTGGACAAATGCTAAAAATGCCGCATTAGATGTGGTAAATAATGGTGGCTTTACCCTAACTCCAAGTTCCGGGTTGGTGAATTATTGGAAGGGAACAACACCAAGAACAGACAGAGTTGAAACGATGTTTGAAGTAACTTCAGACGCTAACAACAGTGTTGCAGACGGTACTCTGGCCAATCTTTACGTACCGAAACCCATTGGTAGTTATGGTGACATTTTAGCAACACAAGATTTTTATAATTCCCATACATTAACGGATGCCAGAAGGCAGTTGTACAATCCAAGCACCCGTTCAGGTCAGTTAGGTATAGCGTATTACATCACCAAATATCCTATTGACCCCATTAATTATGATGATGTAAAAATAGTTCGTTATGCCGAGGTTTTACTAATATTAGCTGAAGCTTACTACAACACAAACGATTTTGTGAATGCGTTAAAATACTTGAATATGGTGGCTATGCAACGCGATCCCGCTTTTGCAGGTTATACATCTACCGGCCCTCAAATTTTGGAAGATATATTAACAGAAAGAGGAAAAGAATTAGCTTGGGAAGGCTATCGGTTTTGGGATTTTTACCGATTACAGCGTTCTTTTATCAAACCACAGGCGCAGGATGCAAGCAATGCTATTATACAAAGCTTAAATGTAACCCCTGCTACCTTAAATATCATCTTTCCTATACCAAAAGATGAGGTATTGGTAAATCCTAATATTGCACAAAACAACGGCTATTAAATATTTAATTTATCGTTTTTTAAAAGGGCCAAATTAAATTTTGGCCTTTTTTTATTTTCAATCCAACATTTTAATAAAAAATGTTGCCCTAAATACTTTTTAATTAAATTGCTACTAAATTTTTAATTTTTTAACCCAAAACTAAACGTACATGAGAAAATCATTCTGGTAGCTCTTGTGTTTAATATTGGCTTCCGGCCAATTATTAGCACAAAGCCACACAATTACCGGTACTATTACCGATGAAAAAGGGCAACAATAGCCGGTGTTTCTGTAAATGCATTAGGCCCCGATAGAAAAGTTCTGGCATCAACTGTTAGCGATGCATCCGGCCATTTTTCCATTAAGGTTCCTGAACGTACAAGAGGATTGCAATTCAGTTATGTTGGATTGGATGAACAATTTGTGCTGTTAGGCAACAAAACACAAGTAAATGTAAAACTATCAGCTACCAGTAAAGATTTATCTGAAGTGGTGGTTGTAGGTTATGGTGTTCAAAAACGGAAGGAAGTTACCGGTAGCCTTGCTGTTATTAAAGGTTCTGCAGTAGCAGAAAAGCCTATTCAAAGTTTTGAAGCAGGTATAGCCGGACGTGCTCCCGGTGTACAAATTACAGTTCCTAATGGTGTACTCAACACTCCTCCTGTTTTTAGAATTAGGGGAACAAATTCTATTTCATTGAGTTCCTATCCCTTAATAGTGGTAGATGGTGTTCCCAGTTTTACCGGCGATTATAGTTCAACCAATGCTGCTGCAAATCCATTAGCTAGCATTAATCCAAATGACATTGAAAGTATAGATGTGGCAAAACATGCTGCTGCTACAGCAATTTATGGTAGTCGTGCCGCTAATGGGGTGGTATTTATTACTACCAAAAAAGGTAAAACCGGCAAAGCCAAGGTTACTTATGATGGTTGGGTAGGTTTTAGTGATGTATATCGCTTACCTTCAATGATGAATGCCCAACAGTACACTAATTTTAAAAATGGGGCCGTAGCCAATAATCCAACGCAATCTGCCGTTAAATTTAATTTGGCTACAGGGCCCGATGGTAAACCCGTTAATACCAATTGGTATGATTATGTGTATCGTCAAGGCATTTCACAAAGTCATAATGTAAGTGTTTCCGGTGGGTCAGAAAGTACTACCTATTATTTTTCAACCGGTTATACTGCCCAACAAGGTATTGTTCGTAAAAATAATTTTGATCGCTTAAATGTTTTATTTAATGTAGACAGCAGGGTAAGTAAGGCCATTACCGTTGGTGGTAAAATTTCTTACTCCAACGAAAAAAACCTAGCGGCTACTTCATCAGGTTCCTTAAATGGAGAAGCATTTAATACTGGTGGTTTAGGTCGTTTGGCTTTGGTATTACCCTCCAGTATTGCTCCATATAATAATGATGGCACTTATAATATTAATGGCCCTAGTATTGGCTATGCCAATATTACAGGTACTTCTGTTCCTTATTATAATCCGGTACCTTTATTAGACTTAAACCGTTCTAACAATGAAATTAATCATATACAGTCTAATGCTTATATTCAATTAAAACCTTTAAGTTGGATTACCTTAAGAAGCAACTATGGTATAGATTATTTAAATATTGATAATGATTTGTTTTGGTCGCCGGTAACAGGAGATGGTTATAGTTACAATGGATATGCCAGCTCTATTTTTGGTAAGTATAAAACATGGGTATGGACTAATACCGCACAATTTGATTATACTTTTGCTAAAAAGCATACTGTTAGTTTATTGGTTGGTTCAGAACAAACCCGCAGAACTTCATTGGGTTATGGTATTAACCGTCAGGGATTATCTGACCCAAATTACACTTTAATTCAGGCTGGTTGGATTAATAATAACCCTACCGGGATGGTGTATGGTGAAAATTATCTCTTGTCAAAATTTGGTCGTTTAAATTATGATTTTAATAAAAAATATTTTCTGAGTGGCAACCTACGTCAGGATGAGTATTCTGCTTTAGGTGTTAAGAAAGGAACTTTTTGGGGTTTATCCGGTAGATGGGATATTTCAAAAGAAGGATTCTGGGAATCTGCCAAATTAGATCATGTTTTCAGTAGCTTCAGCGTAAGGGGTAGTTATGGAAAGGTAGGAAATATTGCCGGTATAGGTGATTATACCCCATATTCAACTTTTGGCTCCGGATTATATGGTGGTGCTTCTACTTTAGCTTTCTCTTCGGTTGGCAACCCAAATTTACAATGGGAGACTAGTAAAAAAACAGATGTAGGTATTGCATTTGGCATTTTAAAAGATAGAATTAATGCAGAAGTTACTTATTATAAAAACAATATTGATGGGTTAATATTATATGTAGCTCAGGCACCTTCTGCAGGCTTACCTTCAACCCCGCCTCAAAATATTGGCAGAATGTTCAATAAAGGGTTGGAAGTTGATTTGAATGCCAGAATTATTCAAACAAAGAATTTTAGCTGGACCTCTAATTTCAATATTAGCTTTAATACCAATCAGGTTACTGCATTGGCACCTGGTTTAACCAATATTCAAACCGCTACTTCAAATTTAGAAACTGTAAATAGAACAGCGCCAGGTTATGCAGCAGGTTATTTGTGGGTAGTAAGAACAGCAGGGGTAGATGCTGAAACAGGAAGACGAATATTTTTGAATGCACAAGGTAATAAAGTATATTACCAATATTATGCACCAACCGGACAATTTAACTATTCTAATGCTGATGGAACAAAATATGTAGGACCCACCGGCGCTACCTCTATTTCTCAGGCTAATGATGCCGTTATGTATGGCAATGTACAACCCAAGCAATATGGTGGTTGGAATAATGATTTTAGGTATAAGAATTTTGATGTA
>JAGWPI010000295.1 GCA_028877005.1 Bacteroidota bacterium
TCAGTCCAAGTATCTGTTGTATGTGGCAAAAAAGCTTTATGTTTAAAAGGTGTGTAATTACTTTTCTCTTCTGCTTGATTGAAAAGGCGACCACTTTGTACTTCAACATATTGCCCCCCTGAATCAGTAAGTAACTTCTCCCATATCATTCCCTGTTGCGATAAACCCCATATCCATATTTTTTTCCCCGGTTTATCATCGCGGGTACTAAATCGTCCCATACCAAAATCATCATCATGCCAATAAGCACCAAAAAAATTAGATAGGGTTCCAAAAACATGATAAGACTTATAACCTCCAAAATTATTTTCTTTATACCAATCAATATGTTTACCATTTTGTTGGTTAACAGGCCAATGATGGTTCTGCCCCTCATGTCCTAGATATACATTTCCTGGAAAAATAAACTGTAGATCATTTTTAGCTTTAAGGGCAGCATTCATCCAAGTATAATAAGGCTGTTCATCATCGCTAGCATTATACCAAAAAGAAGATGTGGTAAAATAGGCTTTATTTTTAGGTAAGTTAATTTCAATTTGCCAAGAAGTTCTGGTAAGCAAGTCTAATACACCAATAAAGCAACTAACACTTCCATCAGGTTTGTGTTGAATAGTATAATCAACCGGAGTGGCACAATTAGGAGTATGGCCAATAATTCCATAGTTAGCTTCAATACCACCGCTTGTCCAAGGCCCACGCATAGCCACATCGCGAAATTTAACCACATCATTATTATAAATAAAAGGCTTTCCTGATGATTTTTCAATGGCTGTCCAAATTTTTCCTCCTATTTCAGGCAGAATCAGTACTTTAATATAAGCATTTTCTAACTCTACCACCTTCCACGATTTTTTGATTGCATGATTGGTAAATAAATCATATCTAAAATAAGGGTAAATGATGTTCTTTTGAGGAATAGGATTAGGATCGCGGTAGGGATAAGTGTTAAACACTTTATTATACTCTTTTACAGTAGCATTTGGCTGTGCGTAAAGTTGTAAGTTAAACAATAATATGCTCAATATAAGAAAACAATATATTAAGTTCACATTAACTATACTTTTAGTTTTGCACCACATACATCAAAATTTATTTTCTTGAAAAAAAAGAAGATATTTTAAGAAATATAAACATATTAATAATTTTTATTAGCATTACTCACCAATCATATATCTTCCATTAATACTTGAAAGATGGCCTTAGTATGCTCTAAAACAAACAGTGGTATTGCGAAAATAAATATAATAAATATTAAAAGTGTTATTCCACTAATAGTGTTTATGGAACATCTACTATTTTAAATTCCATTTATAATTTAATAAAAATTTTTTTTGCATACAACCAATAACACAAGTACCAATAAATAAACCATACAAATAAAGCATTTATAAAATAGCTAACAGAAGTTGGCAGATGAATTAAATGTGATAAACCACTTACAAAAATGTAGCAGGTTGGCCTTAACCATTGGTAACCAACAGTTTCAAAAAATAAGTAAATAAAAATAGCATTCATACCAACAGCCGTGATTATCCAAGTGTTATTTTTATGATTCTGCATATCAATCCACCAATATAAAAAAGCCATGATTAGCAATACCCAGCCAAAAGAAACCAGTACAAAAGCGGCTGTAGCAATCCGTTTTATGATAAGGGAAATGCCCAAAAAATTTAAAAAATACCCTGCTGTAATTGCTATTGCAGCAAAAACAAATAAGTAAAATAATTTAATTTTATTATTTTTTTGTAACATTAACCATTTACCAATGGTAATGCCCCATAATGTGTGAGCAGTAGTAGAGATACAATTTATAGCTACCCAGCCATCCCTATTTACTTTCCCCATTAATAAAATATCTATATAGCTGCCTAAATTTTTTCCCTCAGTAAAAGGCAAATTATAAGAAGGGATTTTAAAAAAATGGTAGGCCATATCATAAATTGCAAGAAATAATAAACCTACTATTATTTGAACTGTTATAGAGGAACGAATAAATAAATAAGCAATTAAAGTAGTAATAGCTAATTGTGTTAATACATTCCAAAGTTCAAAAACAAGCTTACCTGCATAAACACAATGCAAACCGGTTCCAAGTAAAAATAATTTAATACTTCTAATAAAAATATGTTTAAAATTTTGTTGCCAAGAAATACCCTGTTTTACTTTTTGAGTGTATGAAATATACATGGCGGTGCCGGCCATAGTCATGAAAGCAGGCTGAACTAAGTCCCAAAAATGCAAACCATGCCAGGGATGATGAAAAAATTGTTGATTAAAATTGTGCAACCAGAATGGTAGAGATAAATCATTGATAGAAGAATAGACAGTAGCACTTTCGGCAGCTAATAGAATCATAATTAGCCCACGCATTACATCAAGTGAAATTAACCTTTTGGGTATTTGGTAATAGGTTGTCATACTAATGCCTGTATTTTAAATCAATTACTGAAGTATCATTAGACCCAATTAAAATATGTTGTTGTTCGCCTAATTGAATTACTTCAGCAGAGCGAACATTGGTTCTAATTTTTAATCCCGACTCATATTGAGGTACATATTTAAAATGGCCTTTCCCATCTCCTAGCAATAAAACACCATGGTTAGCATCATATCTACCAAACTTAATTCTGGTAAAAGTATTATCACCTGTAAGTAAAATATCTTTTTTCCCATCAGCATTCACATCTACTATTGATATTCCAAATACAGGTGCATATTGAGCTTCGATGGGAAGTTGGTTTAATTGAAACCCTGCTTTGCCCTTGTTTTCTAAGTAAACAGAAGCCAGATTATTACATACTAATTTGCCTGCGTCATTTAATTGTTCTTTTGTAAACAGGTCGGTAATGGAGGCATTAGCATAATCATGATATTGTAAAAATTTATTTTTAAGCGAAGGAATTTGTTCAGTAATGTCATCTTTAGAAAAAGCAGGATATGATATTCCATTGATGTAATAGCACAAAATAGGATCGATGGAACCATTTCCATCAAAATCTTTGAAATAAAGCTCCATAGGCGTTTTATCGCTTACTTTAAATTGGGTATTTAACCCATAATTACCAAGTATTAAATCCATATCACCGTCATTATCCATATCTGCAACAGCAATTCTATTCCACCATCCATTATTAGGGAAATGAATATATTGATTTGAAGCATCAGTAAATTGGCCATGATGATTCACATATATTTTTACCGGCATAAACTCACCTACAACAATTAAATCCGGCATTTTATCATCATTAATATCTACCCATGCTGCATCAGTAACCATTCCAATTGATTTTAGAATAGGTGGAGTAGCATCGGTAAAATGTCCGGTTCCATCATTCAGCAAAAGATAGCTATTGGGTGTTTGAGGATATTTTCCCGGAATTACTCGCCCACCTATAAATACATCTAAATCGCCATCACCATCTATATCGGAAACTTTTACTACTGCTGCACAAATCTTATTAGTAGGCAGTGCATTTCTGCTACGTTTAAATATGCCATTGCCATTATTAATGTACAATCTACTTTCGAGTAATGAATCATTTTCATTTACATCATATCCCCCACTAGCTACCAATAAATCAAGCAATCCATCACCATTAGCGTCAAAAAAAACAGCAGAGGCATCATTAAACAACTGATCCTTTTCAAAATCTGGCACGTTTAATTTTTGAAGAGTACCATTACTTTTTTGAATAAACAATTGCCCAGGATGTCCTTTAGCTCCTCCTAAATAAACATCTTGTTTTTTGTCATTATTTATATCGCCTATAGCCAAACATGGACCTTGATGAGAAAGAAAATTAGGCA
>JAGWPI010000296.1 GCA_028877005.1 Bacteroidota bacterium
AAGAATTGCAGCTACATTTAAATTTTTTGTTTACACATTTGTAGGCTCTCTGCTCATGTTAATCGGCATATTTTATTTATATTTTCAAACACCGGGCAACCATACATTTGCAATTGAGGCATTTTATCAATTACATTTAAGCACTCCCCATCAGTATGTATTTTTTTGGTTGTTTTTTATTGCTTTTGCCATTAAAATGCCCTTATTCCCATTGCATACTTGGCAACCCGATGCTTATGAACAAGCCACTACCGGTGTTACAATGGTATTAAGTGCCATTATGGTTAAAATGGGTGTATATGCAACCATACGTTGGCTTGTACCCGTTTTCCCGCAGGCCACTGCTTATTTTGCACATTTCATTATTATTTTAGCAGTAATAGGCATGTTATATGCATCCTTCATTGCCATCAAACAAGATGATTTTAAAAGAGTAATTGCTTATTCTTCTATAGCGCACATTGGGTTAATGTGTGCGGCAATTTTTGCGCAAAAAGAAGTTGGTTGGAATGGGGTAATGATACAAATGTTTAATCATGGCATTGTAGTATTAGGTTTGTGGATAGTTGCCGATGTAATTGAGCAACAATTCGGCACACGTAAATTGAGTGCACTAGGTGGATTGGCTCAAAAAGCACCTGAGTTAGCTATATTATTTGTTATTATGGCTTTAGCTAATGTGGCATTACCGCTTACTAATAGTTTTATTGGTGAATTTTTAATGTTTAATGGCTTGTTTCAGTATAACATAATTATAGGCATTTTTGCTTTAATTACTATTATTCTAACAGCTGTGTATACTTTAAACACCGTGCAAAAAATATTTTATGGTGAAGTGGTATTAACCACTACTAATGCCATTGATGCAGGATTAAATGTGCGATTGATATTATGGATTTTGGTGGCGGTTATTTTCTTTTTTGGTATTTATCCTGAACCAATGATTCAGTTAACCAATGATACCGTAAAATCTTTATTGGTGAAGTAATAATTATGTGTTGGAATTTTTGTTTAGTCGGATAGATATTTTGTAACTGTTAAAAAGTATTTTGAAACGGTGTTGAACAAATAATATTGAACAATTCAATAGGTAGAATAACTATATTTTAAGATATGAACGCAATTATATTTTCGGTTGTAGCAGGTATTATCATGATGTTTACCGGCATTATTACCCAACAAAAAACTGCTATCAGAAATGTGGCTCTTGTTGCTATTCTGATTGTTTTATTGGCTAATATTTTGGATACTTATGGCATTTTAAGCATTTATATACCAACGCATGAAATGCTTAATTTTCAAAAATTTGGTTTGTACTTTAATACACTTGCTTTTGCTGCTACTTTTTTATTTATTTTAATTAGTGGTTCAGATATTACATTGATTGGCAATGGAAAACATGCAGCCGACTTTTTTGCACTTATTTTCTTTTCATTATCTGGTATTGCTATTCTAACTTCTTACAATTCATTGCTCATGTTATTTTTAGGGATTGAAATAATGTCTATTCCTTTATATATTCTTACCGGTGCCGATAAACGAAATTTAAAAAGTAATGAAGCCTCATTGAAATATTTTTTAATGGGCTCTTTCTCAACCGGTATTTTATTAATGGGTATTGCTTTAATGTATGGTGCGCATGGAAGTTTTGACATAAGTACCTTAAAGCCTTCAGCAGTCTCCAATGAGTATGGAATATTAGATCCATTGGGCTTAGTATTGGTATTTATTGCCATAGCCTTTAAGGTATCTGCTGCACCTTTTCATTTTTGGACGCCGGATGTATATGACGGTGCTCCGAGTGTATTTACCTCATACATGGCTACTATTATAAAAGCTGCAGGGTTTATTGCCTTTATCCGATTGTTTGATAATAAGGCAGTTGAAATGGGTTTATCTTGGAAAATTATTTTGCCCATAATTATTATTGCTACTTTATTGGTAGGTAATATTACTGCCATTTTTCAGCAAAGCGTAAAACGTATGATGGCTTATTCTAGTATTGCACAAGCCGGTTTTATGTTATTTGCTGTTTATGCAGAAAATGATATTGCTAAAGAAGGTATTTTAATTTATACTGTAGCTTATTCTGTTGCAACAATTGGCATATTTGCTATTTTAGAAAAAATGAAAGACATTTCATTAGAAGGCTTTAATGGCTTATCACAAAAAAATCCATTATTAGCCGCCACCAATACCATATTTTTATTATCATTAACGGGCATACCACTTACTGCCGGTTTTTTTGCCAAGTATTATATGCTACTATCGGCCATTAAATATGGTGTTAATGCTGTTGTTTGGTTGGTAATTGTAGCAGTTATTTTTGCTGCCATTAGTGCTTATTACTACTTCCGTATTATACAAGCCATGTATTTTAAAAAAGGTAGTCCTGAATTACACCCATTTAATAAAGGATTTTGCCTAATGTTAGTCATATTAGCTGCTATTACAATTTTAATTGGAATATTTCCCACTATTATTTTGAATTGGTTCTATTTTTAAAAATACTTCAATATTCTGAAGTTTTATGTTTATGCGCGTTGATTTTAAGCTGCCATAAAAAGGGGACGTAGAAGTGAGTGACACAACAGGCGATGCCCAAAGTTGCAATGGCTGATAACATAACCCTACATTACCAGTACAAATTAGGAATGAGTTACCGCCTGTTTATATTTTTTTGCGCTTATCCATTTTGCTGGGTAGCTATGGTTTTCCATCTTATCTTTAGGCTATTATAAAAAATGCATGACAATAACCGATTCATTTAATTTGGCATTTAAAACGGTAAGAGGTAATAAGCTAAGAACCGGTATAACTGTTGCCATTATTGCATTTGGTATTATGGCACTTATTGGTATTATAACGGCAATTCAGGCTATGAATCAAAGCTTACGCGAAAGCTTTTCATCCATGGGTGCAAATGCATTTGTTATTAAATATAAAGAATCGCGGATTCGTTTTGGTAGAGATGAAAGTGTAAAAAAAAGCGCAAGGGGTGTAAAGAATAAAGTTTCAAACTTAGATAAAACTATTAGAAGGGAAGATGCGGTATATTTTAAAAATAATTATAATTATCCATCAATTGTAAGTGTATACATGCGTGGACCGGGCAATATTGAGTGTTATTATGGTGATAAAAAAACCAATCCGGTAGTAACTGTTTGGGGAGGAGATGAAAATTATTTAACCGTAAATGGATTTACAGTTGAATATGGACGTAATTTAAATAGTTTAGATGTAGAAAGCGGACGTAATGTTTGCCTTTTAGGTAGTAATGTTGCCGGCAAATTATTTGGCGACCATCCACAAACCGCTCTTGATCGTATTATAAAAGTAGGGGGAATTCCTTACAGAGTAATTGGGGTATTAAAAAGTAAAGGATCAAGCGGATTGTTAAGGCAAGATGATATTGTGGTAACTTCTTATAATAGCGCACGGCGATTAGCCAATGCATCTCCGTCATATTTTATTGGTGTTATGGTTGATAATGTAGCTATGTTAGATCCTGCTATAGGTGCGGCAACTGCTCAGTTCAGAGGTATAAGAAAGTTGTTGCCAACCGATGCCGATAATTTTACCATTGAAAAGAGTGATAAATTTGCAGAATTGTTTATTACTTTTTTAAGTAGTATTACTGGAGCTGCAGCTGCAATAGGAATTATTACTTTAATTGGCGCGGCTATTGGGTTAATGAATATTATGCTGGTTGCTGTAAATGAGCGTACACGAGAAGTAGGCCTTATTAAGGCTATTGGCGGCAAGAGTAAAAATGTTAGGCAACAGTTTTTATTTGAAAGTATGATTATAAGTTTATTAGGTGCAATATTTGGAATTATTTTGGGGGTACTTGTAGGAAATATATTTTCAATGATATTAAAAACGGGTTTTGTTGTGCCTTGGTTATGGGTAAGTATTGGTATAATTATTTGCTCATTGGTTGGTTTTGCTGCCGGATTATATCCTGCCATAAAAGCCGCCAAATTAAACCCGATTGTTGCACTTCGTTATGAATAACATGAATGGTATTTATACTATTGTTTTAAGAATAGTTTCAGCTTATCGTTAATATAATACACTAAATCTTCTTGATGGGGATGTTGTCTTAGCCACTTATAAGATGGCCGATATGTTTCCATAAACAATAATAATGAGTCTGGCGGTAAGGTTACATATTGTTTTAAGATGGTGGGATTAAAACGATAATTGATATAATGTTCCTGCTCCATTTGATTGAAGAGTTTAATTGCTTCGCGCTTGCGTTTGTCGGGCCCAAAAAAATGATCAATATTAATGCCCATGCCAACACCTGAATTACCATTTGATACGGTGGGGATAGTATAATCATTTGTTGTGGAAAAAAAATCTCGTCTTCTGTGTAAACTGTCTAATTGGTAAGTAGAATAATTTTTGTTTGCTCTTACTGTTACTTCATCCAAAAGTTTAGCGAGTGGATGTAAATATATAACGTAATTGGCTTTGTGTAAATTATTTGAATTTAATTGCAAAGTATCAAATGAGTAACTGATTGATGCAATCGATAGTATATCTCCTTGTTTTGCTGCAATGGAAAAAATGCCCTTTTCATTAGAGAGTACTGTTTTTTTATTATTTAAGTTGGTAATACTAGCAAAATAAACGGGTTCATTCGTTAAACTATCTTTAATAGTTGCAGTAAAATTTTGTGCAAAAGTTAGCTGTAATAATGAAACAGAAAAAAGAAATAAAAGGCCAAATTTTTTCATATTGTGTTTTTAAACTACGCAAAGTTATTGTGCTTATAGGTAAATATGGTGTAATGGTTGAAAAATAAAAAAGGCAGTGTCTACCAAGACACCGCCTTTTTATAGCCATAATAAATTTTTATGCTTTGGGCTCCAAAGCTTTTTTAATTCTTTCAGCTACATCTTGTAAATGATATTTACTCATTTTGTCGGTAGTAGATGGAATGGCGGCATTAATAGCTGTTAATAAGCTTTTCAATTCGCCTCTGGCCACAGATGGAACATCGGTATTAGATGTATTTAATATAGAAAGATTAAAGCCTCTAGCTGTAGCTGTAATACTGGCTGAATTAGATTTAGCGGGGTCAATTAAATCAATTAACCTGCTAACATAGGCTTTTTGTAAATTTCTACGATAGGCATCAATGGGTTTATTGGTGCTTAATTCACTCCAAATACCCTTTTGTACGTCATCCATCATTTCATCTAAACCATATGTATTGTTGCCAAAACGATTGCGGCTGGTTTGTAAACGATACAAACGTCCGGCATCTAATAAACTATTTAACGTACTAATCTGTAAATTTTGAATAGCTTCATTGGCAGTTGGATAAGCAATTTTGTTTAAAATTTCTTTATCTAGTAACCACATTGGCGTTTGGAATAATTGTGTATTTAAAAAAGCAACAGCAGCTTTTTGTTTTTCTTTTGGTGTAGGGGTATAAACATCTCCTTTTTGCTCTACACTTTTAAATGTTTCTTCAATGCCTCCCACATTTTTGGTTACATGACCCATATAACGAGCAAATTGGCCCACTAATTGCTGATACATATCACTTAAATTCTGATATTTATCGGCTTCTTCTTTGGTCCAAACCGGTAATTGAACAAGAATTCTTTTTAAGTTCAAAATACCATAATTACTAGCTTTTACGGCATCATCACCTAAATCTTCTGTTTGTGCACGAGGATCAACATTTCTACCCTCGCCACCAAACCATAAACGAGGATTTTTTAAACTATCAATTGCCCACTGATTGGTAACTAACTCATCTTTTTTAGGGTCATTAATACCTGTATAAGTGTATCCCCATTGGATGGCCCATTTGTCGTAATCGCCAATTCTAGGAAATAATCCAACTTCGCTAATATTGTCCTCAGGTTGTGCCACATAGTTAAAACGTGCATAATCCATAATAGAAGCAGTGTGCCCATGCGCTTCTACCCAAGCTTTATTACGCAATAGTTCAACAGGTGTTTTACTGCTACTGCCCATATTATGGCGTAAACCTAGTGTGTGGCCTACCTCGTGGGAAGAAACAAAGCGAATGAGTTGACCCATTAAAGAGTCATCAAATTTCATTTTTCTAGCTTTAGGATCAACTGCTGCTGTTTGAATCATGTACCAATCATGCACCAATTTCATTACATTATGATACCAACCAATATGACTTTCTAAAATTTCGCCACTCCGGGGGTCATGAACATTAGGTCCATATGCATTTTCAATATCTGAAGCAAAATATCTAATTACAGAATAGCGGGCATCTTCTAAACTCATGGTGCTATCATTTTCAGGCCATTCTTTCGCAATTATGGCATTTTTAAAGCCAGCCTTTTCAAAGGCTTTTTGCCAATCATTTACGCCTGCAATTAAGTAGGGGCGCCATTGTTTGGGTGTAGCAGGATCAATATAGTAAACAATTTGTTTAGCCGGTTCAACCAACTCACCACGCTTGTATTTATCCATATCTTCAGGCTTAGGTTCTAACCTCCAACGTACAGCAAATACCTGATTATCTACTTTTTGTTGGTTATCGCTATAAATTGTATAATCATCTGCAAAAAAGCCTACTCTTGGGTCAAATATTCTTTTGTGCATGGGTGTTTTAGGTAATAATAATAACGAGGTATTTAACTCTATGGTAACAGCACCTGCATCCATTGCTGCGGGCAAAGGCTCACTTTGCGGCATAGGTGAAGGCGCGCCAAAACTCCCTGCAGGACTTGGCGTAGAATTATAAGTTTTTACGGTTCTTATTTCAGTATTAATAGGATAGGTATGAATACTTTCAATGTATGAACGGTCGCCAGCTAACATTGATAAACTAAGCCTACGTTTAATAGCAGGTGTTAAACTAACAGCTTGGTTATCTCCTTTGAAAAATTCAGTTACATCAATTACAGTGGAAGTAGAATCTTTACCGAAAGCGGCAATAGGAAATGCAGCAGCAATAGGGTTAAGGTTAGAGTTTTTTACTGCTTTTGAAATTTCATTGGTAGAATCTGCATAGTTAATTAAAGTAATTACTTTCATAAATACTTTGTTTTCAGGGCCTTTAGCAAATTCAATGGTTTGCTGATTTACCAATTCACCTCCATAGTTTCTTCCGCCACCGGGTGTTTTGCTATAACGCGTTACTGCTAAAATTTCTCTACCTAAAATAGAATCAGGAATTTCAAAATAATATTTATCTTCTATTTGATGAACAGTAAATAACCCTTTTTTTGTAACAGCTTTATTGGTAATTACCTCTTTGTAAGGCTTGGGGCCTGCAGCAGGTTTAGCGGCTGTAGATAATGCGGAGCGGCCATTTAACATCGGAAATTTTGATGTATCAGGCCTTTGCTGGGCATATAGCCAGGTGCCACTCAACATAAGTAAAGTAATAGTTAACGTTTTCTTCATATAGTGTTATTTAAAATTTTAATGAATGAAGATAACGAGAGGGGTTGAAAAAAAAATTGTTTTTCTTATTTTTTGATGAGCGGTTTAAAAGGTGCTTTTTTAGGTTCAATTTTAAAAGGGGTATCTATAAAAACCATTTTTGATAATTAATTTTGAAAAATAGCTGCATTTAAAGAAAAACTAATTTGCAGCATTACCGAAAATAACTATTTTACAGCCCTCTAAAAAAAATTGAAACATTGTTTTGTTTTTTCAAAA
>JAGWPI010000018.1 GCA_028877005.1 Bacteroidota bacterium
AACTAATACCACCAAATGCTCCTTCAGGAAAAGCACCGGGTATTACGCCATCAAACTGCGAGAATCGTAACACATGCCCAAAGGTATCTACCTTCATAGAGTAATAAAATTTCCCATTCATATTGGGCGAGTAGTTTAATGCAATAGTGGGTCTTATTTCATGTCGTATGGCCTGAATACCACTGGAATGTTTAAACTGATAGGTTCCAAAAATTCGAGTGCTGGCACTTATGCCATATGTCATTTGCCGAGCTGCAAAGAAGCCTTTACGCATACTGGTATCTAACCTATTATTGATACTGTCCCAATTACGAAATATTTTTTGGCCATACCATCTTTCTTGATAAGAAACAGAAGGACTTAAAGTAACGGGACCCAATTGTGGTAATGTTAAGCTAATGGGAATATTGTGTGTAAAGCCATACTGTGCGGTATCTAACAATCGTTTAAAACTAAAAGTTGAATCATAAAAAGAAAGTTGATTAGTAAAATTTCCTGTATAACCAATTCCAATACTCTCCCACCATTTAGGGGCACCAACCTGTTCCTTTTTTTGAAATGGATAGAAGGTATTTACGTTGTAGTTAATGGTAGGCAAATTTAAATTTACTAACCCTGTAACGCTATTTTGGTTATGGTTTAGGTTAACTGAAATATTTGATTTTCCGCCAAAATCTTTACTATAACTAATGGAAGAACTTAACTGATTCTGAAAATTTTGAAATGGGTTATTCAATAAATACTGATTAAACTTTGTACTCCCAAAGTTTACATTCGCACTAAAAGTAGTGCCAGGTCTGGCCTTATTATCGCGGGTATGCGTCCAATTAATCATGAACGACTTAGATGTATTATACTCTTGAGGCGTAAGATAATTTTGATTTAATGCTTTTGTGCTTTGAAAAGTAACATTTAATGCTCCCTGATAATGATAGCGTACATAATACTTAGGATTTACATTTACAAGAAAGCCGCCATAGGAGTATAAATTGGCACGAGTAGTTACATCAAAATTATCGTTCAGTACTTTATAATAACCTAGTCCTTCTAAACCCAATCCAAAATCTTGACTAACTACAAATTGAGGGGGTAATATACCAGAATGCCTTCCGGTAGATAAAGGATAAATACCAAAAGGAATACCAATAGGAATTGGTACGCCTTCAAATTCGGGCGATGCCGGTCCGCTTACCGCTATTTTATTACTTATCATTTTTAATTTGCGCGTTCTAAAGGCAAAATGAGGTGTATCTAAATTACAAGTGGTGAAACGTCCCCTGTAGCCATAAAAAATATCTTTACCTTCTTTTTTTAAAATATCAGCATGTACAAATAATTCCCCTTCATTAAAAAAACTATTGGTAGTTCTACCTTTCATGGTTTTAAGGTTAAACAAGATAGAATCGCTGATAGATTTGGAATCGCCTTGGGTTAACTTTGGTTTGGTATCTAAATTGGTAGAAGTATCGTTCAATCCATAAGCTCTAACTAGTTGCGATTGTTGGTTATAATTGATGATAGCTGCCTGTAATTCTATATCCTTATATTTTGCATCAGCATTACCATAAAGTATAAATTGTTTGGATGGAATTAGCAAAACACCCGAATCGGCGGCTGCATAATGCACCGGTGCATCTAATGAATCTTTAGATAATAAAAGGGTATCAACCTTTGCTATATGGTTAGAATCTTTTGATATTATTGAACTGTTTTGTTTACCACGTATTATTACGGTATCACCGTTTGCATTTGCAGAATCAATTGTTGGAATAGTATCAGTAAAACTTGTTAATGAATTGAAAAAAACAATTTGTGGCGTGTTAAAAGCCTTCAAATTCATTGAAATCAGGAGTATTATGCCAAATGCTATACTGCCCGCAAGGGTTTTTACGTTAATTTTACCGCGTAATCTCATAATAACTGAAGCAAAAATAGGTGCTTCACATTAAATAGTTCTATTACTATAATTCCTTTAACGTTTGAACGAATGATAAAAAATAATGCTGTAGTAGGTTTAATCAGTTTTGGGTGTATTTTTCTTTTTGCTGCTTTTAATTATCCAATTCTAAAAAACATCCAACAACCGGGCCCAAAACCAGCTTTAAAAAGAATTGTGATTGACGCTGGCCATGGTGGAGTTGATTTTGGAGCATCCGGTAAATATTCGCATGAAAAAGATATAGCACTTGCCATTGCATTAAAATTAGAGCAGGAAATTCATAAGCAAATGCCTGATGTAGATGTATATATGACAAGAACTACAGATATATATGATAATGTTAAAGTAAAAGCCATTAAAGCCAACCAGGCAAAAGGCGATTTGTTTATTTCTATTCACTGTAATTATGTAGACCCTATACATCATAGAGAGTTCATTGGTTACAAAACAGAAACTTATCACAAAAAAGGAAAAAAGTATACCAGAAAAGTAAAAGAATATAAAACATATACCACCCCCAATCCTGCCAAAGGAACTGAAACTTATATTTGGGGTGTTGATAAGAATGACGACAAGGAAAAAGCATTAAGGGAAAATGAATCGCTTTATATGGATAGTACATTGGCGAATGAAATGAAAGATTTTGACCCAAATGACCCAGCAAAGATTGTTTTATATTCCTTAAAAACGCAACAATATGCTGAACGAAGCCAAAGTTTAGCATTAACAGTAGAAGATGAATTTACAAAAATGGGTAGAGTAAGCCGAGAAGCGAAACAACGTGGAAAAGGAATTTGGGTTTTACAAGCAGTTGCTATGCCTGCTATTTTAGTAGAAACGGGTTTTATTTCTAATCCGGAAGAAGAGGATTATTTAAATAGTCAGACCGGCCAACAGCAAATAGCCGAAGCTATTACTAGAGCGGTAAAGCGTTACAAATTTTCATTAGAAAATAAAATGCAGGCTAATGGAACGGTTCAAAACCGAAAATAATACTTATTTCCTACTATATTAAGCTTACATAATAACCCTTAGATTTGCGTTTATGAAGATTTCTAATGAAACAAAAGTAGGTGCACTTACTGCTATTGCTATTACTTTATTAATACTGGGATTTAATTTTTTAAAAGGGCGAAGCGTTTTTAAAACAGGAAATTTTTTGTACGCAAAATATCCCAATGCCAAGGGTATTATGGTATCAAATCCGGTGTACATTAATGGTTATCAAATTGGTAGTGTTTTTGATATAGAGAATGCTGATAGAGACTTAAAAAGTATCATTATTGCTATTAAATTAAAAAGTAGCTATAATATTCCCAATAATTCAGTAGCCAGTATTAAAGAAGGGTTTTTAGGTTCACCCAGTATAGATATTCAGTTAGGTAATAGTACAAGTTTTCTTCAATCTGGTGATACACTATTAACTAGCTCTAAACCAGGATTAATGGGCCAGTTAAGCAATAAAATTGACCCCATTACTGAACAATTATCCACAACATTGCATGCCTTGGATAGTGTTTTAAATAACATAAATGCAATTTTTGACCCACATACCAAACATAATTTACAAGAGGTAATTGCTAATATTAATAAAACAACGGCCAGTTTAGCAATTTCATCTATTTCAATTCAAAAAATGCTTGACCAACAAAATGGTGCCATTACGCAAACCATGAATAATGTAAACAGCTTTACCAAAAATTTGAGTACTAATAATGAAAAAGTTACGCAGTCACTATCCAATGTAGAAGCTGCAACACGCCAATTATCTGAAGCTGATATGAAAGGTACTATAACCGAATTAAAAAATACGATTGTTAACTTAAACGGTGCTTTAAATAAAATTAATGCAGGAGATGGTTCTTTAGGCTTACTACTAAATGATAAACAACTTTACAACAATTTGAATAACACAGTAAGAAGTGCCAATATTTTGATGGATGATCTAAGAGCACACCCAAAAAGATACGTAAACATTTCCATTTTTGGGCGTAAAGACAAGTCTGGCCCACTAATGGCTCCCTTAAATGATACCGGTTCTCAACAACAGCACAAATAAAATCATGCCTTTTTTAAAATTAATTAGTTTTATCTGCCTAATGTTATTAATGGGTAATGTACTGTCACAAACCAACGGTTCTGATACTGCGGGTAAAAAAACCATCACCATTATTCATGCAGATACTTATAATTTTCAAAATAAAGATAGCTTAGGCCAGTTTATTGCCTTAGTGGGACATGCAGAGGTGCAACAAGCTAAAACATTGTTTTATGCAGATAGCATTGTATTAGATCAAAAGCAAAATATTTTAGAGGCATTTGGTAATGTTCACATCAATGATGCCGATAGTGTTCAGACCTACTCACAATACCTTAAATATTTGGGAAAAGAAAAAAAAGCATTTCTAAAAAACAAAGTAAAATTAACCGATGGTAAAGGAGTTTTAACTACCAACGAACTGGAATATGATACGCAAATAAAAATTGGCAATTATACCAATGGTGGAAAAGTTGTAAACGGGAAAACCGTACTTACCAGTAAAGAAGGTACTTATTATGGTGATACCAGAGATGTAATATTTAAAAAAAATGTGGTATTAATTGATCCAGAATACAAAATTTATACCGATACTTTATTATACAACATTAATACTAACATTACTACGTTTGTTTGTCCATCAAAAGTTATTAATGGTAATAGAACTATTTTAGTAAGTGATGGCTATTATGATTTAAAACATAAAATTGCCAATTTTGGCAAACGACCATTTATTGATGATAGTACCTATACTTTTACTTCAGATTATATGGCATTTAACGACAGTACAGGATTAGGAGAATTTCAGGGTAATGCGGTGTATAGAAGCAAAGACTCAGTTGGAGGTTATGATATTATTGCCAATAACATTAAAACCAATCAAAAAGAAGATGCCTTTTTAGCTACAGAACAGCCTATTTTATTAATTAAACAGGAAAAAGACAGCATTTATGTAGGAGCTGATACTTTAAAATCAGGCAAACTTTCAACTTTAACCAAAACCAGACCAGTACCTGTAATTAGAGACTCTTTAGGAGCTGCAAACCGCTTACTAATTACAAGAGCCGAAGCATTAAAAGACAGTAGTACCAATCGGTATATTGAGGCCTTTCATCACGTTAAAATATTTTCCGACTCTTTACAAGCAGTAGGCGATAGTTTATTTTATTCGTTGCATGATTCTGCATTTCGCTTATTTACACAACCCATCGTTTGGTCAAACACTAACCAAATTACCGGAGATACCATTTATTTATTTTTAGCTAATAAAAAACCAAAAGAATTAACAGTTTTTGAAAATGCACTTACAATTAGTCAAGTAGCACCAACCTATTATAATCAGGTAAGAGGTAATATAATGCATGCTTATTTTTTTGATGGGAAAATAAATTATTTAACCACAAGAGGCACCCCGGCAGATAATGTGTATTATGTGGAAGATGACAATCACAAATTCATTGGTGTCAATAAATCAACCTGCAGTGTAATTGATGCATATTTTGATAATGGTGAGATTCAAAAAGTAGTATTCATTAACGACTTAAAAGGCGATATGAATCCAATGAATCAAATTGATCATGCATCACTGAGAGTCCGTGGTTTTAAATGGCAAGATAAACTCCGTCCTAAAAATAAGTTTTCCATATTTTCGGGAGGAGAATAATAGCCTTAAAAAAACCGCTTTATTGATTAGCGGTTTACAATTTAAAACAATGTGGATTAAATTTTCATCGTAAATAACCCAAAATTTTAAGCATGCTTTGTGCAGATTGTTCTTTGGCATAAAGCCAATCTACCAATTTACCAGTCTTATCATATTCTACAATTACATGTTTGGGAGATGGAATTAAACAATGCTTAATTCCCCCATATCCGCTAATTTGATCTTGATATGCACCGGTATGAAAAAAACCAACATAAAGCGGTTCTTTGTTATTTTGTTCATTCTCTTTTTCGGGAGAAGAAATTTTTGGCAAAAAAACTTCATTAATATGTTCTTCGCTATCATAATAATCATGACTATCACAAGTAATGCCTCCTAATACAACCCTGTGATATTCATTTTCCCATTTATTAATGGGTAGCATCAAAAACTTTTCTCCTATTCCCCAAGTATCCGGTAAGGTAGTAATAAATGAAGAATCAATCATATACCAACACTCTCTGTCATTTTGAATTTTTTGACCGGTAACACTATAAATGTGTGCCATACTTTCACCCACGGTAAAACTGCCAAATTCAGTATAGATATTGGGCATAGGTACTTTGGCTTTTTTGCAGGCTTTTTTAATATTTCCTACAATTTCATTTATCATAAATTGATAATCATATTCAAACCCTAATGAATGCTTAATGGGGAAACCCCCGCCAATATTTATGGAATCTAATTCAGGACAAATTTTCTTTAACTGGCAGTACAGATTGATAATTTTGTTCAATTCACTCCAATAATAAATATCATCTTTAATGCCTTTATTTAAAAAAATGTGTAGCATTTTTAATTGAAACTTGTCTTCAAATCCTTCTATCTCATCTACATAAAATTCTAATATATCTTTTGCCCGCATTCCTAAGCGAGAGGTATAAAAAGGAAAAGATGGCTCCTCTTCTGCTGCTACCCGTATACCTAGTTTAAAAGGTTGCTTTACACTTTTTTTATATGCCTGCAACTCTTCTTTGTTATCTAAAATAGGTATTACATTTTTAAAACCTGAATTAATCAGTTTTGCAATTCGACTGGTATATGCTTTTTGTTTATATCCATTGCAAATAATAAATATGTCTTTATTTATTTTTCTGCGTTCGTATAGCCTGTTAATAATCTCAATATCATACGCATAGGACGTTTCTAAATTAATATTATGTTTTAAAGCTTCTTCTACAATAAAAGAAAAATGTGAGCTTTTGGTACAATAGCAATAAAAATATTCCCCCTCATACTTATGTTTTTTAAAAGCAGCTTGAAACATGTATTTAGCCTTGTTGATTTGCATACCTATTTTAGGTAAATAGGTTAATTTCATAGGCGTACCGTATTTGTCTATTAATGCTTTTAAATCTAAGCCATTAAAACTAAGATACCCATCATCATTTACATTAAATCCTTCCTGTGGAAAATGAAAAGTTTGTTGAACCAGCGAGGTGTAGGTATTGTTCATTGAAGAACGATGGTTTTTAAAAGATGAAGAAATTGCGTACAAATAAGTTGCAAAAATAATAGAAGTTAGCACCTAATAACGAAAAATTTTACCGTAAATGGTTTTTCGTTATTATTCAGTTATTAGCCAACACAAAATTTCATGGGCATATCAATACTATGTTCAATTATTTTCATAAAAAAACCGGCAGATAATGAAATAACTGCCGGCAAATAGAGTTTTAGATGGACTAACCTCCTAATATTACTATTAGCGCATATATAATGCCGGGCAAAAAGAATAACAATGTTAAAATTAAATCAATCCAAAATTTTGTGTTAATGGCATTTTCATGCAAATAAACGGCTAACGGAGGCAACAAAATAGCCAATATAACTAGTAAAAGGGTATTAGTATCTGTGGAAGATCCTGCTTTTTTTGCCGCCTTGTATTGCTTTAATAAAGCTTTCGATTCTTTAATTCGGAATTTTTTTTCTTTATGCGATAAATTTTTAAATTCTGCCAATGCATTGTGTAAAACGGCATTATTGATTGTTGCACCGCCTTTACCGGCAGAATCTGAACCACCATTGCCCGGTTTATAGGGTAAACTGGCAGACATGGCAGATGTAAACATCATTGTGCAAAGCAGCAAAAGTGGGGTTAAAAATTTTATTTTACGCATCATAAACAATTAATTTAGTTGTTAAAAGAAAGTTAGAATTCGCCATAAATCTACAATGTTTTATTGAAAGCGTAGATTATATTATCGTAAATAATACAATTAGCAAAAAGTATTCTTCAACTCATCAATATTTAGCAAGGTATTAACCAGATATAGCACAATACATGTGCTATGTAAATCGTTCCAAGAGTACTTTTAAACAAAAGTATTTTGCTTAAAAAATTAGGTAACTTTGTATGAATAATTCCTCTATAGTGTATCAAAATTTTGAAATAGAAAAAAATTGGAAAGCAGCATTATATACTTTGTTGATATGCATTTGTATTTTCTTGCTCTTCTTTTTTTTGCAATGGACCCTACCACAAATTACCCCACCCGTTACTGAAGATGGCATAGAAGTTAACTTAGGCAATAGCGAAACAGGTATAGGTGATATTGCACCACAAATGCAAGGCAATCCTTCTGTTAATCAGGATGAACATTTAAAAACTCCCCCACCTTCCAAACATATTCAATCTACCCCGAATATTTTAGCAAATGCAGTAACGAATGAAAATGATGAAGCAGTTGGTACATTAGAAAAAAAAGTGAATCCAGAAAAACCTTTGAACCATCATCCAACTGAATTACATAAAAAAATAACTGAACATACAGTTATTAAACCAACACCAGCCCCACCAAAACCTAAAGCTTTATTTAAAGGAGGAACTTCAAATACATCCAGCGGGAATGGAGCAGATTCTTACAATGGTATATATAATCAAGGTATTGCCGGAGGTAAAGGCGATCAAGGCAAACCTAATGGTAACCCTAATAGTGATAGTTATACCGGCAATGGAGGTACCGGAAACAGTGGCGTAAGTATTAGAAATGGTTTAGAAGGTAGGCATTTTACCAAATTGCCTAGTTTTGAAGATGATTTTAATGAACCAGCTAAAGTAGCTGTAGATATCACAGTAAATAAAACAGGGCAAGTTATTCAAGCGGCTATTAACCCAAGAGGAACAACAACTACTAACCAAAACATACGAAATATTGCTTTAAAGAAAGCAAAATTATTAAAGTTGAATGTAGGTGATATAGATAACCAAACTGGCACCATTGTATTCAGTTTTAAATTGAATGGATAATTATTTTAATGTAAATGAACTATAGTGAAACCATTGCTTTTTTATACGAGCACCTACCTATGTTCAGCAAACAAGGCGAGTCTGCATATAAAAAAGATTTAACCAATACATTATGGCTTTGCCATAAATTAGGCAATCCACAACAACATTTTAAAACCATACATATAGCAGGTACTAACGGAAAAGGAAGTACCAGCCATATGTTGGCTGCAATTTTGCAAACGGCCGGATATAAAACAGGTTTATATACTTCCCCACACTTAAAAGATTTTCGTGAACGTATTAAAGTGAACGGCGAACTCTGTTCTAAAAATTTTATCATTGAATTTACACAAAAAATAATACCTGAAATTGAAAATATTAAGCCCTCTTTTTTTGAGATTACCGTTGCAATGGCTTTTGAATATTTTGCAAAACAACGGGTAGACATTGCTGTTATTGAAACCGGTTTAGGTGGAAGATTAGACAGCACCAATATTATTTTACCAGAACTTTCAGTAATTACCAATATTGGATGGGATCACATGAACTTATTAGGCAATACATTAACTGCAATTGCCAAAGAAAAAGCGGGTATTATTAAACCCAATATCCCGGTGGTTATTGGCGAAGTTATTAATGAAACAAAACCAGTTTTTGAACAAATGGCAGCACTTAATGATGCTCCGTTAACATATGCTCAACATGCATATAAATTGCTAAGTTATCAGCAAAATTTATTATCATTAAACATTACTCTACAAAACAATAATCAACAAGTTACAGAAACCTACACCCTAGATTTACCCGGATTATATCAAACCAACAATCTGATAACTGTTTTAACTTCTGTTGAAGAATTGAGAAGTAAGGGATGGAATTTGCCCAAAACATTGGTTCAAAAGGCTTTATCTCAAACAAAAAAAATTACAGGCTTGCATGGCAGGTGGGAGTTATTACACCAACACCCCAACGTTATTGCTGATGTAGCTCACAATGAGGCCGGTATTCAACAACTATTGCAACAAATAGCTATTTGCAGTTTTAGTAAGCTGCATATTGTTTTTGGCATGGTAAAAGATAAAGATGCAGACAAAATATTAGCCTTATTACCCAACAACGCTCAATATTATTTTACACAAGCGCAAATACCCAGAGCTTTAGATAAATTAATTTTAAGAGCTAAAGCGCAAAAATTTGGATTAATTGGGCAAGTATACAACCATGTTAATGAGGCCATTGAAGCAGCATTACAATGCGCAAATACTACTGATATGATTGTGGTTTGTGGTAGTGTTTTCTTAATTGCTGAAATTGAAAAGAGTCACTGGAAACTCAATTAAAAATGCAACTCTCCTAAATGTTCAAGTGCCAGAAAAATACAAGTAACATGCATACTTTGAATGATTTTATTTTCCCTAAGCATTTGTTTTACTTCATGAATATCTGCTAAAAAAACTTCTAAATCCTCACCCTGATCAAAGTTTTGATGAGTTACTTTTTCTCCACCGGTAGCCAAATAAAGGTGCATGATGTTATTATTGGTAGAAGGATTTGCTGATGTAATACCCAGTTTTTGAAAATGAGTAAACTGATAGCCTGTTTCCTCTAGTAGTTCTCTGGCTATTGCTGCTTCTGTTGAAGCATCTGATTCATCTACACAACCGCCAGGCGTTTCAATATCAACACGGCCCAAGGCATGACGATATTGTTTTTCTAAAATCACTTTTCCATCTTTCGTTAAAGCAAAAGCAGTTACCCAATCAGGAAATTCATACACATAGTAGGAATCAATCTTTACTCCATTCGGAAGTAAACATGCATCTCTTCTAATGGTAGCCCAAGTATCTTTTAAAACATAAGTTGAATTAACTGTTTGCCAAATTAAATTTCTACTTATTGCCATCTCATTCGCTCTTTTAACGTTGTAATGTGTGCGGTATGGTGTTTACCATGCCATGCATATAATCCTAAAAGTAACCATAAACTCATTTCCCTACCTTGTTGAGGATGTATGACTACTCTTTCAAAATCCGATTGTGTTAAGTGTTCTATAGCCGCATACCACCTTCTATGTAAGGCATGCAATAGAGTTAATGAAATATTTACAGGAACAGTTTCATTATCTGCTAATAATGCCCACGCTTTCTCTTCATAAGGTTTAATAATAGGTTTATCTTCTGTTAGCCCTAATTTAAAACGGATATAGGCGTTCATGTGGCTGTCTGCAATATGATGTATTAATTGTTTTACAGTCCAACCACCTTCTCTATAAGGAGTATTTAATTGGGCATCATCCAATGTTTGTACAACTCTCTCTAATTCTTCAGGCAAGGCATATATGGCATTTAACCATTCAGTTTTTTGTGCTTCAGAATAAGGTTTGGGTTCATATTTCCCAATGGGATATCGTTCGTCTGTTTGCATAGTTTTTTTTTATTCTTCTCTTAATGATTTGCCGGTTAAATGTATAAATACATCTTCCAATGTTGCTTTTTTTACTTCTTTCGTTCTTTCAAATCCGGTTGCTACTAAATTATCAATTAATTCATTGGGTGTAGCAATAGATTGAATTTTTCCACTATCTATTATGGCTACTCTATCGCATAGTTCTTCTGCTTCGTCCATATAATGTGTGGTAATAATCACAGTGGTGCCTACTGAACGAATATGCTTGATTAAATCCCATAAATTTCTTCGTGCTTGAGGGTCTAAACCCGTAGTAGGTTCATCTAGAAAAATAATCTTTGGATTATTAATAAGTGTAGTAGCCAATGAGAAACGTTGTTGCTGCCCACCACTTAGTTCTTTAAATTTTGCTTTTGCTTTATCAGCTAATTTAACTTCTTCTAAAATTTTCTTTTTATCTATCGTTTTATTGTATAAACCTGCAAACAAATCAAGCAATTCATTAAGTGTTAAACCCGGATAATACCCGCTTGATTGCAATTGAACACCAATAATTTGCTTAATTTCATTTGGATTTTTGTCTAAATCAAACCCATCCACCCAAATTGTACCACTTGTTTTTGTTTTAAGTGTTTCTATAATTTCAAGTGTTGTAGATTTACCTGCACCATTGGGCCCTAACAATCCAAAAATTTCTCCTTCTAGCACATTAAAACTAATTCCTTTTACAGCAGTTACATTGCCATAATTTTTAAACAAATCTTTTACTTCAATAATTGTTTTTTGCATGACTAAAAATTTAAGGCCAATTCAATTCTATTTCCCGAAAACCCAATCCCAGCCTGCACCCTAGGTAGCCTGTTATGGTGTTTTTCATTAAATAAATGTACGGCCATTAATAAATTTTTCTGCCCCGAAGCTATTAAATATCCACCAACTATTGTAGAAGTAAATCCTGAGCCTATTAAAATCCATCCCGCAGCTTGTTGATTATTAGAGGCTAATCCCACTCCAGCCCCCATCATACCTGCGCCTAATATGCCTAAAATATTACCAAAAATTTTATTTTTTTGATGTTTCTGATACAAATGCATGATTTGACGATCACCGGTTTTATATAATAATGCTTTAAATTCACGTGCACCTCTGTATAAAGTATCCTTGTATAATAGTGTATTAACTTTAGGATTAATAAAATAATTCAATTTCCCGGGTTCCAACACCTGCTGTGCTTTTAGTGCATTTTGTATGGTAAGCATTAAAAAACAAATCATCATAATTTTATACATCCGTTTCATGTGCTTCAGTTAAACATTTATTTAATTCTTCCATCATTTTTTTACTGCCAATAAATAAGGGAGAGCGTTGATGCAATTGTACAGGTTGAATATCTAAAACCCTTTGCTTTCCATTACTTGCAATACCACCGGCCATTTCTACAATAAAAGCTAAAGGATTACATTCATACAATAAACGTAATTTACCATTTGGCCTATCCGTAGTGCCCGGATACATAAAGATACCACCCTTTAATAAATTACGATGCACATCTGCCACCATGCTTCCAATGTAACGTTGGGTATAAGGGCCTCCCTCCTTTTTTGATTTTTTTTGACATTCTGTAATATATTTTTGAACCCCTTTTTGATATTGGAAAAAGTAACCATGGTTGACTGAGTAAAAATTACCTGATTCAGGGCATTGAATATTGGGATGACTTAAACAAAATTCACCAATAGATGGATCTAACGTAAATCCGTTTACGCCACGTTTGGTGGCATATACCAACATAGTAGAGCTACCATAAATAATATATCCTGCTGCAACCTGTTGATTGCCCGGTTGTAAAAAATCTTCACGTGTACAAGGAGCGCCTTTAGGGCTAACTCTTCTAAATACACTAAAAATAGTACCAATAGAAATATTTACGTCTATATTTCCACTACCATCTAAAGGATCGAACAATACCACATACTTACTATTGTTGCTTATTTCATCATCAAAAATTACAAAATCATCTAGTTCTTCACTGCCTATACCTGCACAACTAATACCATGCTGTAAAGCTCCCATAAATTGGTTATTGGCAAAAATATCTAACTTTTTAACATCTTCACCTTGCACATTAATTGAACCTGCATCGCCTAAAATGTCTACTAATCCGGCTTTATTCACTTCTACATTTACTCTTTTTGCAGCAAGGCCCATATCACGTAATAAACTACTTAATTCTCCGGTTGCTGATGGAAACTGACGTAATTGTTGAATGGTAAATTCATCTAATGTTAAAATTTTTCTATTAACCACCATGGCATTTCTTTTGGATAAAGATAAAGGGCGCTTACAATATATACAATAATTTTTATGCAATCGTGTTCGCTATACACATTATGGTTGGTAAAGATTAATTGGGCTTATTAATGAAGATTTGTGTAAAATACAAATTACCATCATTACTTTGGGCAATTCCAATAGCAGTTAAATTATAATTTCCTTCAATATTTTTTTTATGCCCTGGGCTATGCAACCAACCATTTACAACTGTTTGAGCATCTAAATGACCTAATGCCACATTTTCAGCCGCGCCTCTTACATAGCCTAGTTTACTTTTTATTGCATTAAACCTTGTATCAAAACCATCATGTCCAAAAGCAACAGCATGCTTAGCCATGTTAATACTATGTTGAATAGCCTCCGGATAAATAGATTTATCCCATTGTAACGGTGCTAAACCTTTTTGGGTACGATACTGATTGATATAATATAAAACATCTTTTTCCATTTTGGCAAATTTTGCCGATGGTACAGTATGCATGGTATCTTTAGTAATACAACCATTTCCAATAAATGTCAGTAAAATCAACGATAATTTTAGGGTTTTAAATAAGTAACCGATATACATATTCTTTATTTTTAAAAAGTAGTTCAATAATTATACCAACCTAATGATACATTTTTTTTAGATAGCATATTTACTATAGCTTTGTTCATCTTTCATCTAATCATTTGTTAAATAATATGATTGATTATAAATTCGGTGGAGCAAGTATTAGTAATATTGAACGATTGCAAAAAGTAATTAATATAGTAAAGTCGATACCTACCAACGAAAATGCAATATTGGTTATTTCGGCAATGGGCAAAACCACCAACGCATTAGAAAAGGTGGTAACATCCTTTTATAATCAGCAAAGAGCTAATGCTTTATCACTTTTCGATATTATTAAAGAACAACATTTAAGTATATCAAAATATTTGTTGGTTCAGCAATTCAATGCTTGCTTAGAGCAACTCTCAAATATTTTTACCGAAATAGAATGGTTATTGCATGATAATCCGGTGAAGCCATTTGATTATTACTATGATCAAATAGTTTGCTCAGGCGAATTAATGAGTTCAACTATTTTCCATTTTTATTGCTTAGAAAATAATATACCCAGTAAATGGATAGACGTTAGAGATGTAATGTTAACCGATAACAACTTTAGAGATGCATCTATTGACTGGCAAGTTA
>JAGWPI010000297.1 GCA_028877005.1 Bacteroidota bacterium
AAAAAAATACTCCGAAAAAAATCGGAGTATTTTTAGTAGGTGTTTTAAAATTAGTGTACAATCAAAATTTTCTGATTATATGTTTTGTCTTTTTGTTTTACCTGCAAAATATAAGTGCCCGGTGCATAAGCAGCTGAGCTGTATTGTTTATTAAAGTTGCCACTAAAATTACTGTATTGTTCATTCATCATTATTTGTCCCGATTCATTGAACAAAGCAATATTTACAGATCCAAGGGTATTCATATTAAAGCGTATAGAAAAATTACTATTGGCGGGGTTAGGAGTAACTTGTAAGCCAATTGCTGCAGGGTTTACATTTTGTATTGCAGTAAACACATAATTAAATGTGTTAGAACCTCTTTGACACCCTGATGAGTCTGTTACAATAACTGCGTAAGCGCCGGATTGTGTAGGTTTTATAGAACGGGTTGTAGCACCTGTAATTGGATTATTATTAAAATACCATTGGTTACCAATATTGCTGCTACTTACTAAGCTGTCTCCTACCTGACTAACAATAGGTGCTGAAACAGAAGTGGCTGTAATGGCTGTGCGAGCACTACTACAATCCGGCGTACTAATTCTTACATTATAGAAAAAATAATAGTATGATTGAGGATTGGATGCAGCAGGTACGCTATTGCCGGTTATCATAAATAATCCATTAATACCCATTGGGTAAATGGTACCACTAATACCACTGTTTCTAAAAATACTAGCCCCATTACTGCATTGCATAATTAAGGCATAATCGCCAGCGGCGGGTACTTGTAAATTTAAATTGAATACTGCACCTGTATCATTGGTATTATCACTGCCAGGAAGTGTAGAGGGTGGAGTTGGATTAGTAGCTGCTACATTAAAATTAACTGTTTGCACAGGTATATAGGTGTAGCTATTACCATCTGAACTGAGCGTTAAATTACTGGCTAAAGTAATTTGAATAGTACCTGCATTGCCGATATACATTTTGGCTGTTTCAATAGTTAATGGGGCATAGGCATGAAAAGTAACATAATTGCCTGTAAATGCATTGTAACCACCTGTACCATAAACTGCTTTGTTGGCAGGCCCTACTGTTGCTTTTGCACCTGTTTGCAAATAAAAAGTATTATTGGTTGGAATAGTACTTGTTGAAGTATTGGCACCAACTGCAATTGGACTGGTAGCGGTATCTGAGCTATACCATAAATAGGTACTATTACTATTTGCATTAGTTGCTTTTAGATAAGCTGTATTGCTTCCGCAAATGGTAGCAGTACCTTGCGGAGCTGATGGTGCATTGGCAATGGCTATTGTAGCTGTTTTAGTATTATCGGTTGTGTCTTGGTCGGCTGTATAATTAATTTTTGCAGTAATGGTATAAGTGTTGCCGGCTGTAGTACTGAATGGAGTTTGAAAAACATAAGTATCCGTTCCACCTGCTGGTAAATTTAAAGTATACATCCCCGATAAATTAGCTATAACATTAGCACCATTGCTAACAGTGGCATTCAGTGTAAAATTAGTTACTGTAACACTTCCCTTATTGAGTAGTTGAATACTTACATATTGGTTATTTGCTGCACATGCTCCAGCTGAAGGATTAAGTATTCCTGCTAAAGTTAAGTTGTTGGAAGGTGTAATTACTTTCAAACGATAATCTTGCGTTTCTCCTATGCCATAACTGCCACAGGCTTGTACAGTTGTTGAGTCTGTTGTTTCTACTGCTACAATGCGCATCAACATATAATTGTTAACTGTTAGGTTGCCGGGTGTTGTAATATTAGTAGTATATGTGCCATTGGCCGGGGCTATAATAGTAGCTACTTGCTCTCCGGGGTCTGTAAAACTACCATTACTATTAAAGTCGATATACACTTTTACTACTTTAGGGTTATTGGTTGCATCTGAACTATTTAATACAATGGTGAACGGCAAAATTTGGTTGGATTGAATTTGTCCGGTTAAGTTGGTGAAGTTGCTATAAGTAGTGTTGGTAGTTGTATTTTTATTATTAATTCCGGCAAAAGCAACACTGTCAATTCTGGTACCGTTATTATTAGTAGCGCCAGAACTACAATAAGCATTACCCCCAATACCACTTACAATTAAAGAAAATGCTTGAGTGCCACGCTGTAAATTTCCTTTATTGGTGATTGTAATTGTATAAGTTTGGCCCGGAACTGCGCTATCTACTGAAATTTTTTCAACATTGTCTAAATAGTTATCTCCCTTTGTGGCGGGAGCACTTGGAATGGCAGGATTTAATATCCAAGGTTTATAAACATTACTGCCATTAGTAATACGCATATCCAAATCGTTTACCAAACGGGGTGTTGTGTTGTTGATGGAATTTGAAGGAGACAGTGGCGCAATAGGTGGATCTAACCAAGTTAGTGTAGCTACTAATGGTCCATTGCCCGATGCTACAACATTCATGGTATAGGGTATAGTATTGCTTAAAGTTTTTTCAATAATGGTATCTGAAATATGGTTGTAAGAAGAAGTAATTACTGAAGTAGCTTTTAAAACATTTAATAATCCCCATCCAAACTGATAATTAGGTCCTAAAGCTGTTCCGGCCTGATTTGCAGTATGTATTGCTAATCCCCTTAAGGTAGCAGAGCGCATAAAATTACCAGGATGTAGTTGATTATAATATTCCTGCACTAAATATAATGATCCGGTTGCATTAGGAGCTGCCATAGAAGTGCCACTTTCGGTTTGGTAAGCAGTGGTTGAGGTGCTCCAACAGGAAGTAACATTTACCCCATCTGCAACTAAATCAGGCTTAATTCTTCCATCACTAGTTGGCCCCCACGAGCTGAAACTACTCATTACAACATCACTGGGATAATTGTAACCTAGCGGTATGCCATTTACTGCACCAATAGATAAAATATTTTTTGCATCTTGTGTATATGCAATTGAACCATAATCGGGATTGTTGGGAATAGATGCTGTTCTATAAATGGATTTATTGGTATTGCCGTTGTACAAATATTTAGAACCTACTGCTGGTCCATTAGAACTTCTTGAATTACCTGCCGACATGCTAATTAAGTAATATGGGGCATTATAAGCAATAGAATCAAACATCTGTGCACTTTGATCATAATAACCAAAACCATATGATTTGCTAGTACTGATAGTAGTATCTCCATACCAACTCCAATTAGTGCCGTCATAATTCCAACCCGCTAAGTAGCCATATGAGTGGTTTGATAGTAATAAATTCGGTGAAGCCGCCATCATTTCTGCTTGGTCATTATTAAAATCATAAGCAAAAAGTTTTTGTGCACCAAACGCCATGCCCTTTGCTATTGGGTTTACACCGCTGGCAATTAATGTTCCTGCAACATGTGTAGCATGGTCGCTTATTGCAGCTGAGTCCGGATTTATAATACGGCCAATTAATTCAACATGATTTTGCAAAGGCGTACCTCCATCCCACATTGCTAATTTTCCGGTTACGTTATTAGATGAACCGGATAAATTTAAATTGGAACTACCACCAGGCCATAATTGGCTGGCATTGGTAGTTGCAGCAGCTGTGGTATTGTTAAAAGTGCTTAAGTACAAAGGGTTGCCTCGTTCATCAACACCTGCTAAAGCAATTACCTTTCCGGTGGGTGTTACCCTCCTAATAAACCATCCCTCTTGTTTGGCTAATTGTAATGCCCGTTGAAAATTGTTATTTTGCGTTAGTTGAATGGCTTCTGATAATTTCTGATATTCTTGTGCAGTTCGAATATTTTGAGCCAAAATACTTCCGGAATAAATTAATAAAATAACAGCAAGGTGTAATTTTTTAAACATAGTACAGTGTTATTGAGTGAACAGCTTAATTTTACTAAATTAGATACTTTAAACATTCAAAATGCTTTATGTATAAAAATCTTTTTCTGCTTTTGGGATTTGGTGTAATTTTTTCGGCTTGTTTGTTCCAAAAAAAGGCAATATCAAACAAAAAAATTAAACAGGGCATTGCAGGTAACGTTTTTTCCTTGGCCGGCAACCAAATGCCAGCACCCAATGCACCCATTCCTAAACCTCAACCATTATCTACAACCATTTATATTTACGAACTTACCAACCTGAAAGATGTAGTTCGTCTCAATCAATCGCCCTTTTATTCTGTTATATATACCCGATTTATCGATTCTACTTTATCTGATAAAAATGGATTTTTTTCCATTGCATTACCTGAGGGTCATTATTCGTTATTCACTAAAATAAATGATCAA
>JAGWPI010000298.1 GCA_028877005.1 Bacteroidota bacterium
AAAGAAAATAGTAATAAAAAAGTACCATTGGAGCAGTGGGGACCCTATCTCTCAGAACGTCAGTGGGGAACAGTTAGAGAAGACTATAGCACTAATGGCGATGCATGGAATTATTTTCCTTTTCATCATGCCGCAGCCAGAGCATACCGCTGGGGAGAAGATGGCTTATGCGGTATTTCCGATTTTTTTGGTAATCTTTGTTTTGGTATTGCCCTGTGGAATGGGAAAGACAATATTTTGAAAGAAAGGTTATTTGGGTTAGGTAACTCGGATGGTAATCATGGTGAAGACGTAAAAGAACTATATTACTATCTGGATAATCTGCCTACTCATTATTATATGCAAATGCTGTATAAATACCCACAACAAGCATTTCCATATGAGCAACTAATATCAGAAAATAAAAAGCGAAGTAAGTTTGAACCTGAATTTGAAATTTTGGATACAGGTGTTTTTAACAATAACGAATATTTTGATGTATTAGTAACTTATGCTAAACTTAATAAAAATGATATTGGCATAAAAATAGAAATTACCAATCGTGCTGTACAAAATGCACCGCTAGTTTTGCTTCCAACCCTTTGGTTTTTTAATCGATGGCAATCGAAAGTTACCGATAAAAAACCTATCATTAAGTTAACCAATAAGCCGGGAGTAGTAAAGGCTTTGCATGAAAGATTGGGCAATTATTACTTATATTATCCCGAAACAAATTTATGCCTATTTACAGAAAATGAAACAAATACCGAAAAGCTATTTGGTATACCTAACGAGTCTCCCTTTGTGAAAGATGCATTTCATGATGCAATTATTCACAATAAAAATAAAGAACTGTTAGCTGCTCAAAAATCCGGAACTAAATTTGCCCCAGTTTATGAATTTTTATTAGAACCGGGAGAAACAAAATGTGTGTATTTGCGTCTCAGCTCAAATTTGGTACAACATCCATTCGGTATAAATTTTGAAGAATTATTTGTAAACAGAAAAGCTGAGGCAGATGAGTTTTATAATGAAATATTACCCAAACATATTTCTGCCGATTTGAAAAATATACAACGGCAAGCCCTTGCTGGTTTGTTATGGAGTAAGCAGTTTTATTATTATGATGTTGAAAGATGGTTACAAGAAGGGGATGGTATTACTGCATTATCGTGGCAAAGAACACATGGGCGAAATAGTGAGTGGCAACATCTTAAAAATCAAGATATTATACTCATGCCTGATAAATGGGAATATCCATGGTATGCAGCTTGGGATTTGGCTTTTCACTGTGTTGCCATGGCTTTGATTGATGCCAATTTTGCCAAGCATCAATTAACATTAATTATGAGAGAATGGTATATGAAGCCCGATGGCCAACTACCGGCTTATGAGTGGCATTTTAGTGATGTTAATCCACCTGTTCAGGCATGGAGTGCACTTCAAATTTACCATATAGAAAAAAATAAAACAGGAAAAGGCGATATCCGTTTTTTAAAAAAAGTATTCCATAAATTAATCATCAACTTTACTTGGTGGATTAACCGAAAAGATACGCAAGGCAATAACATTTTTGAAGGTGGATTTCTTGGGTTAGATAATATTGGTGTGTTTAATAGAAGCATTCAACTCAACAATGAATCAAAATTAGAGCAGGCCGATGGTACTAGTTGGATGGGCATGTATGCACTAAATTTAATGGATATTGCTATTGAAATTGCCATGCAAGATGATGCTTTTGAAGATAGTGCCACTAAATTTTTTGAGCATTTTATTTTAATTGCAGAGGCCCTGAATCAATTAGGCATGTGGAATGAGGAAGATGAGTTTTTTTACGATAAATTAGGTTTGGCAGATGGCGAAACAATTCAATTGCGCATTCAATCTATTGTTGGCTTAACCTCTTTATTTGCCGTTTCTGTAATTGATAAAAAAGTTATCAAAAAATTGCAAGATTTTGATAAGCGTATTTCTTGGTATAAAAATTATCGGATAAAAAATAACAAATTTTGGCCTAATGAAGAAAAAACAGATCGGGATAAAACATTAATTTCATTAGTACCCAAATCCAAATTAGTAGCTTTATTGAAGCACTTGTTGCACGAAACAGAGTTTTTGTCAGAGGGTGGTATCAGGGCACTTTCTAAATTTCATGAAAAAAACCCATATTCTGTTACTATAGATGGCATTCAGTATTCCATCCAATATGATCCAGGCGATTCTACCTCCGATTTTTTTGGGGGCAATAGTAATTGGCGTGGGCCGGTATGGATGCCCATTAATTATTTAATTATTAAAAGCATACAAAAATTTGGAGAATTTTATGATGGATCTTTAAAAGTAGAATATCCAACAGGCTCCGGAAATTATTTCGAACTAGATGAAGTGGCCAATGAGTTAACTAAAAGAGTAACACAATTATTTTCCTTGAATGAATTGAATGAGCGAAAATTACATGGGAAATATAATTGGTTTTATCAACGTGCGGAAAATAGACACTTACTGCAGTTTTATGAATATTTTCATGGCGATAATGGACATGGATTAGGCGCCAGTCACCAAACCGGGTGGACTAGTTTGATTGCAGAACTAATCAATGAAAGAGCCTCAATTCAATTATTTGAGAAATAATCAAGTAAAAAAAGAGGGAGGCCACATCCTCCCTTCTCTTATCCCCAATCAAAAACCAAAAAATATGAAATTGTGGTTGGTTTAGAATTATAGTGCGAACATATTTTAAAACGGTCATCCAAAAAAACGTATTTCTACGTACTGAAATCATTTATTTTTACATATATCAACCCTTTATGACCGGATTTTTAGTGTACATCGAGCTTTTATTACTGATAATAGGAGGTTACTACCTTTTTGTTAAATTTAAAAATTATGCCCTTCCAGCCCTTAATTTCTTTAAAATACTCTATGTTTTAACTTTTTTAACTGAAATTATCGGTAAAATCACTGGGCACTTCGGCCTTCATAATACATTATTGTATAATATATTTATACCTATAGAATTTTTTTTGCTGGTTACAATTTTAGAGACAAACATTCCACAATATTTGCAGTGGCGTATCTTACCTAAAATTGGTCTCGCAATTTTTTATATTTTTTATATTACAGAAATTATTTACAATAAAGGTTTTCATCATTCTTTTGTTTTTTTTAGCCATTCTTTTACCTCTTTTTATTTTATTTTAGTTGGTTTGTTGTATTATTACAAGCTTATACATTTAGAAATTACTGTTTACATAAAATCAAATTATGTTTTTTGGTTAGTTACCGGGTTATTTGTATATCATTTTGCTAGTATTTTTATAAATTTGTTTTTTTCATATGTAGTTGAAATGTATCTTTCTGTAGGAATGAATTGGGCCATTTCAACCATAACACTTCTTAGAGTAATCTTTAACTTATTTTTTTATAGCGCTTGGATTTATGCCTTTATATGCAAGTATCGGGAAATTATATCATCTTCATCATCCTATGCCTAACTGCTGTATTTCTATTGGTAGGTTTCTATATTGTAGTTCAGGTAATTAATTATGCTAGAAAAAAAAGACAATATGAAGCAGAAAAAAATAAAATGAATCAACTGTTCGAGCAACAGTTAGTTCAAACCAAATTAGAAGTGCAAGAGCAAACCTTGCAAAACTTTTCAGCCGATTTGCATGATAATATTGGTCAGTTATTAAGCCTTACTAACGTTACACTTGCCTCGATAAATGTAAATGATACAATAAAAACAGCTGCAAAAATTCAATCGGCCCAAGAACTCATTAAACGCGCCATCAAAGAAATAAGGGTATTATCAAAAATATATCAAGGAGAAAACTTATTGGATAATGGCATAGTTGATGCAATTGCACAAGAAGTGCAATGGTTTCAGCGAAATGACTATTTTAAGGTTGAATTTAAAAATAACCTTCCACCCAATTTTAATTTGCTACAGCCATATGCTAACTTATTTGTGTATCGGTTGGTACAGGAATGCTTAAGCAATATCATCAGACATGCAGATGCAACAGAAATTTTTATATTTTTAGGTATTAAAAATGGTTGTTTTATTTTAGAAATTAGTGACAATGGAAAAGGATTTTCCTACAACGAAAGCCAATTTCAATCAACAGGAATGGGTATTTATAATATGAAACAACGTATTGCACTTTTAAAAGGTACCATGAATATTATTACCCGTGAAGGTAAAGGCACCTGCTTAATTTTTAATATACCCTGCGAATCATGAAAAAGGAATTAATTAGAATTGCTTTAGTAGATGACCATGCTTTGTTTAGGAGTGGTATAGCTGCATTATTAAAAGAGTTTGAAGATTTACAAATAGTTTTTGAAGCTTCTAATGGTAAAGAGTTACAATTTTTATTGCCCGAACACCAACCCATACATGTTGTTTTAATGGATATTAAAATGCCGGGATTAAACGGGTTTGATACAACGGAATGGATTATCAGCAATTATCCCCAAACTGCAGTATTGGCCTTGAGCATGTTTGATGAAAGTACCGATATTATTAAGATGCTAAAAGCCGGAGCAGGAGGTTATTTACTGAAAGAATCTTCACTTGAGGAATTATATACAGCCATTACTACCATTCATCGTGATGGATTTTTTAGCAATGAGTTGGTATCTGATAAATTAATTAAATCCTTAAAATCTGGTCGCCATATAGAGGATTGGTATGAACAATACAATTTAAACCAAAAAGAATTAGAGTTTTTAAGATTGTGTGCTACTGAACTTACTTATAAACAAATTGCTGAGACCATGGGTGTAGCCGAACGAACAGTAGAAAACTATCGCCAGTCATTGTCAGAAAAATTAGAAATTAAAAACAGGGTAGGGCTGGCTTTATTTGCCATCAAAAATAAACTGGTAAGTTTGGGAAATGAAACATTGTAAAAAACTTTTGCCTGCCTATTGTTTTATCCTATCTATCATTATGCAGCCTTGCGTAAATGGTTTATTTGCGCAAACAGTAATGCATAATGATGCATGGGCATTATTGCCATTTACGAAAGTGAATGCATACAATCCCAT
>JAGWPI010000299.1 GCA_028877005.1 Bacteroidota bacterium
AAGAAAAACCAGTCATGAGATCTATTTTTACCTGAATGGCTTAAATCAAAATCAACCGGTGGTACTCGCAATTGAAATGCAAGATTCATATTTCCCGAATTTTTATCAACACTAATAAAACTTATAGATGCCTTAAAGTTTTTTCTATATGTGTTAATAGGCACATCACCATTAGCATTATCCATAGGTACAGCAAATCTGGTACCTGCTACTATATATTCTGTATTTTCTGTAATAAATGGTGAAGAGTGATTCCCTGCACTATTGGGTAGTTCTAAAATTTCAGCAGTTTTAAAAGTAGTTAAATCAACCCTTGCAACACGAGGAGTATTATTTGCATTTGCGAAAATCCAGCGACCATCAATTTCACCATTGGTTTGAGAAAGCTCAAGGTGGTGTTGATCATCCCAGGGAATAAAACCGTGCGATGTGTTAAGCATGGGTTTAGTTTCCTCACTATAGCCATAACCATTTTCAGGGAACACTGAAAAAATAGGAACAATTTTTAATAATCTTCCCGAAGGTAATCCGTATACACTCAGTTGTCCGTTAAAGCCTCCGGAAACAAAATTATAAAATTCATCATATTTACCCGGTGCAACATATACTTGCTGTGCGGCATCACCACTTACAGCATCGCCTGTATTTTTTGGCTTACAAGAAAACATAGTACTCATAATAAGTAGCAAAATCCATGCACCATTAAAGAAATTATTTTTTTTCATATTTATTTAATTTATTACAATTATTTATATTTATTTAATACCATCATTTTTACGCATAAATTCATATACATCTCTGGCTTCCTGATCGGTTAAATGTTGATTGGGCATTCTAACCAAACAAATTTCTAACATGGCCTGAGCCTTTGGATCTTTAGTTAACATATCATCAGTATTGGTAACAAAATTCATAATCCATTCAGCTGTATGCCTTTGTGTAACACCCTTCCAACCCGGACCAACTAATTTTTCATCGGTAAGTTTATGGCAAGAGCTACATTTAATGTTATATACCTTGCTTCCATTATCAGCCATAGAGACATCGAGTGAAGGGGAAATATCTACATGTGTAAATTTGCCCTCACCTCTGTTGGGGTCGTAAGCAGGATTGGCACTTGTAGTGGTTTTGGTTGATGCATTATTACTTGTACCTGCATCATTCGCGCTTGTTTCATTTTTTTGACTAGAGCTACTACAAGCAATAAGCAATATGCCAAATAGGCCTAAAATAACTAACTTTTTCATGTTCAATTTTAATTTAAATGATGTAATTTTATTGGATGTTATCTGCATGGGTTGTGAACACATTTATTTTATGGTACAAGATTACAAATAGCAGAATGGCTGAATTATGCGTTGAATCATAATCATATCAACAACCCCATTTGAGACAAATCCGACAAAGCGTCATTTCTATCAAACTCCTTGATTCCTCTACATTTCAATAAATGTATCTTTTGTACAATTCCAAGAAATATGACGAAAATCATGTAAACAACTGCTTAAAATCATGTTTCAACCACTAGGGTGCGGGTAATTTTATACTACACAAGAAACAGCCCAACATGATAGATATAGATTTATTGCTCTCCTTTGGCGCTACTTATAAAAAAACTACATCAAATGAAGTTCTTTTTCGGGAAGGAGATGACTGTCATTTTTATTATCAATTAATAGAAGGATCAGTAAGATGGGTTCATATTAATGATGAAGGCCAAGAATATATACACGATATGATATCACCGGGTGAGAGTTTGGGTGAAATGCCTTTATTTGATAATGGACCATATGCCGCCACTGCTATTACCAATAAAGAAAGTATATTACTACGCCTAAAAAAACATCATTTTCATCAATTACTAAAAGAAGAACCTATCCTTCATTTTTTATTTTCACAACTATTAGCAAAAAGATTAAGGTTTAAATTTTTAATGTCGAAAGAATTAGCCCTCAATAAACCGGAAGAAAAAATTTGTACATTATTATCTTATTACAAAATCAATAAAAAATTTTTCTGCACTAAATGCAATATGGTGCAACTAACCAGGCAACAGATTGCAGATATGACAGGTCTGCGAGTTGAAACTGTTATTAGAAGTATTCGTCTGCTGCAGAATAAAGGAAAATTAGCCATTGCGAAAGGTAAAGTTTATTTCTAGGTACTTATGCAACTCAAAAGTTAACCAATGATACCCTTATGACACATATATGTGTCATTTCTCAGGTGCTATGATTATAATCATAAATGTGCATAAAATGTAGGTTTTACTTTGCAGTAATATGAACAATATTGCACAAAAGTGGATTTCCGTAAGTTTCTTTAATTTATTAATAGTAGCCATTATAGGGGTTATACTAAGATACAAAATTGCTTATGCGTTGCCTATTATTAATCAAAAATATTTATTACATGCCCACTCGCATTTTGCATTTACAGGTTGGGTTACAATGGCATTAATGACTTTATTGGTTCAATATTTAACGCAACATCAAAATATCCATGCTTTTAAAAAATACAAACAAATTTTATGGCTCAATCTAATAGCTGCTTATGGTATGCTGTTTACTTTCCCTTTTGAAGGTTACGCAGCATTGTCTATCACTTTTTCTTCTATTTCTATATTAGATAGTTACGCATTTGCTTATATGTATTGGAAAGATTTAAGTAAGATTGAATGGCAAAGCACAACACATAGTTACTTTAAAATTGCAGTCATATTTAATGCGCTATCTTCTCTTGGCGTATTTACCTTGGCATATATGATGGCTACAAAACAGACAGAACAAAACTATTATTTAGCATCTGTCTATTTCTTTCTTCACTTTCAGTACAATGGCTGGTTTTTATTTGCATGCTTGGGTTTATGGAATAAATTCATAGAACAAAGTGGCGCATCAACAAATCAACTGAAATGGATTTTTATATTATTTACAGCTTCATGTATTCCCAATTATTTTTTATCTACCCCCTGGATATCTATCCCCTTCATTTTCCATACACTGGTAGTATTAGCAGTTGTAGTGCAATTATTTGCCTGGGTATGGATGCTGAGTATAGTGCGAACAAACAATCAGCAACTTTTTAAACAGGTACCAAAGTTTATGAAACAGGTATTAGGTATAGTAGCTATTGCTTTTAGTATAAAACTAATATTGCAATTAGGCTCTGCCATACCTACATTAAGCACTTTAACATATGGCTTCAGACCTATTGTAATTGGATATTTACACTTGGCTTTATTAGGAGTAATTACTTTGTACATAGTGGTACATAATTTATTAGAAAAAAATTTAACAAATAGCAAATACCTGCAAATGGGTATTAGCGTTTTTATAATAGGCATTATATTAAACGAGTTTTTACTAATGGTAGAAGGGATAGCGGATTTATTTAACCTTGCAGTGTCTTTCATCAATCAGGCATTACTCTTTGCTGCCATAATACTCATGATGGGTATGGCTTGGATAAATATTCAAAACAAACTATTAAAATGACTTTAATCATAGTTTGCACTTTTGAAGTAAAATAGATTTGCCAAAAAAATATGGAAAGTCTATTACAAAAATCTCTTTTTTCCATTATTGAACAATCACCGGCTTCAATAATGGTACTAGAAAAATTTCACGTAGATTATTGCCATTTTAGTAAAAAAACACTGGCAGAGATTTGCCAGATACAACAAATTCCAACGTTTGCTTTAATAAAAGCTTTAGAAGAAATATTAAAAGCACCAACACAGCAAACAAATGAACATGAACTAAATGCATTGTCATTATCAGAACTTATAGCATTTATATTACAAAACTATCATGCTTATTTAAAAAATCAACTCCCCGCAATATTGTCACAATTAGAAAAAATTACTAAAAAACACGACGGGAATTTTCCATTTTTATTAGATGTTTACTTCTTTTTCGAGTTGTGGAAAGATGAGATAACCGCTCATTTAATTTATGAAGAATCAAAACTATTTCCTGCTATAATAGCTTTAGAAAAAAATGCCTATAAGGCAGAGCAAGAATCGGTAAATACAGCTGCATATGATCAGATATTACATATTTTAGAAAAAGAACATGAGCATTCAGATGATTTAATAGAAAAAATAAAAACCTTAACAAATAATTTTACTGCACCGCCACAAAGTTGCAAAACATTGCAATTGAACTTTGCTTTACTAAAACAACTCTATCAAAATTTACAAGAACACCTTTATATAGAAAATAATGTGCTATTACCAAAGGCAAAAAAATTAATGTTACATATGCCCAATTACAATTAAAAAATAATCACTTAAGTTAAAAAAACAGCCACTTTCAAAAAAAAACCGAACTTTCGACCAAAAAAATTTTGGTTTGAAAAAAAGTCAACTCTTCATTTTAAGTATAACTAGTGGTTTATTACTAGTATCTGCATGGCCGGTATCGCCCTTTACATTTTGTATTTTCTTTGCATTTGTCCCATTACTTTGGATAGCTCATTTTGCTAAAACCATACGCACTTTTATTGGTTACGCATTTGTAAGCCTATTTATTTGGAACGTAGGAACTACTTGGTGGATATGGAATTCTACTGATGTAGGTAGCATTGCTGCCATGGTAGCCAATAGCATTTTAATGTGTGTGCCTTTATGGGGCTATTATAAAATTCGCTCTAAATCCAAAATTTTATGGGGCATTATAGCTTGGGTTGTTTACTGGATGTTTTTTGAGTGGATTCATTTAAACTGGCAATTAAGTTGGCCTTGGCTTACTTTAGGTAATGTGTTTGCCACACACCCAAATTGGGTTCAATGGTATAGTTTTACGGGAGTTAGTGGTGGTACATTATGGATTTTATTGATAAATATGTTGCTATTTCATAGTGTACGTATTTTTTTAATAGAAAAAAGAATTCCATTCTTATGGCTAAGCAGTGCAGTAGTCATTATTTTTACTCCTATCATCATTAGCTATATTTTAATTCCGGCTGTTCATAACACAAAAAGCAACTATAATGTAGTAATTGTGCAGCCAAATATAGATCCTTATCAAAAATTTGAAAGCCTTTCTATCCAAACCCAAATAGCCCGATTAATTCATTTATCTGACTCTGTAATTAATGCAAAAACGGCTTTAGTTATATGGCCGGAAACAGCTTTGCCTGAACCTGTTATTCAACAACAACTGAATCAAACTGGTATTTATCAACAAGTATTTCAGTTTGTAGCTCAACATCCCAATCTTACATTATTAACCGGATTAGAAAGTTATGTAATGTATGGCAATGAAAA
>JAGWPI010000300.1 GCA_028877005.1 Bacteroidota bacterium
AGCGGGCATTATACAGCCAGCCCCCAAAAAATCAACTTATCTAATTTGGCCGAAACTGCTGTGAAAGAAGCTATCTCACATTTTCCCGGACGCACCATTGTATCGCAAATTGACAATAATGCTTACATAATGGGCGAGCCCCTGTTATTACAAATGCTTTTAAATAATTTAATTGAAAATGCCATAAAATATTCTCCTAAAAATACACCTATTACAATACAATTAACCACTCATTCAACCCAGGTAACAGTAGCGGTAATAGATGAAGGTGCCGGTGTACCTTCTGAGGAAAAGAAAAAAATATTCCAAAAATTTTATAGAACAGGCGATGAAAATGTACGTAGCACAAAGGGTACCGGGTTAGGTTTATATTTGTGCCGAAAAATTGCTCAGCAACACCATGCCGTTATACAAGTATTAGATAATTTGCCAAAGGGTAGTATTTTTAAAGTAATTTTTTTAGCTGCTAATGCAACTGATTAAAAAATAGTTGATGAAACTTAAAATAATAAGTAATGGCAACAAAAGCAAGTATTTTATTGGCAGATGATGAAGAAAATCTGCATGAAGCACTTAGATTAAATTTAGAATTAGAAGGCTACACTGTTACCTCGGCCTACAATGGAACCGATGCATTAAAGGCTATTGCCAATGAGTACTTCGACTTAATTATTTTAGATGTTATGATGCCTGAAGTAGATGGTATTAGTGTTGCAGAAACAGTTCGGGTAAATAATAATGAAGTTCCTATATTAATGTTGAGTGCTAAAAATACCGGTGCTGATAGGGTATTGGGTTTAAAAAAAGGTGCCGATGATTATTTAACCAAGCCTTTTAATTTAGAAGAATTGCTACTGCGCATTGAAAAACTAATTGAAAAAAACAAGAAACTATTGGTAAAAGATACTATTGCTGATGTATTTGAGTTTAGTAATAATAAAATTGATTTTAAAGCACAAGAAGCCATTACCTATAATGGTAATAAAATAGACCTGAGTAAGAAAGAGGCTATGCTGTTAAAATTACTGATTGAGCATAAGGGAGAAGTGGTATCTCGCGAAAGAATATTACAAGTTGTATGGGGGTATAATGTTTACCCCACCACCCGCACCATTGATAATTTTATTCTCAATTTTCGTAAATATTTTGAAGCAGACAGTAAAAATCCCCGTCACTTTCATTCAGTAAGGGGCTCAGGTTATAAGTTTACGCTGGAGGAATAAATAATATTTTCAACTGTTCAGCAATATCATAACGAGTGGTTTGTGCCACTTTTGCATACAAAGCACTATTGCAAGCTGCTACCAATTCTTGTAGCGCTTCTTTCCTGCTGTAATCTTTTTCTGTTTCTATTGCTAAGGCAGCCATTTTTTTAACGGCATTAAAAAAAGCAGTATCATCGGGTATGGTCAGTAATTCATATACCGTTGCAGTTTCAATAGTAAATGCTTCGGTATTGGTGTAAGTAGCAACCGCTTCAGGTTGTAGGGTTTGAGTGTCAGTTGTGGTATGCTGTGTGGCTATATTTTTTTCTGCCTGTTGCAAAGCCCCTTTTTTTTGTCGGCCATAAATAATCCACCAACCAATAGCTACTACTAAACCAATGCCGGGTATAATCCACACATAAGTTGCGTTGGTATTACCTGCTGTATATAAGCTGGGGTTTATAAAGTTTTTTAAAGCCGGATTTACCTGTATAGGTATACTATCTGTTTGTATTGTAACATATTGGCCCGATTCAGTATCGTAATAATGATAAGCAATAGTAGGTATAACAGTATTGCCTTGTTGTTTACAAGTAAACGGTATTGTAAATGTTTTACTGCCTTCAGCAGGAAATACCAGCTTGTTTATGTCATTCTCTTCTGATACCGAGTAATGATTGGTGTTATTAGGCCAGTGAATTACCGGTAAATTAACAGAGCTAAAATTACCATTGCCCTTTAATTCTACTATTAACTTATTTACATCTCCTGCTGTATCTGTGTTTTTATCAACCCGGGCATGAATAGAAAAATGTCCGATAGCACCGGAAAAATCATTGGGTTTATTACGCAAAGGCAAATCCGTTACAGTAATATTCATCGGTGCATTACTGCACATGCTGCTATATTCAAACGATTGGTTAACGCTATTGTTTTTTAAATGGTAAAAGGTTACGGTATTTTCTACTGTTGCAGCATTTAGTGTAATGTTACCGGTAGTTAAAGGTATTAGTTGTACTTTTCTAATAATAAAAGTGTTATACTGCTTGCCCTTCCATTCTTTGGTTTCAGAACGTAGGTCTTGTGTAGTCATTTCATACACCGTACATCCGTTAAAAGCCGGTTGTTGCACTAATCTGGCCGAAGTACGCAAACGGCTATACAAGGTATAGGTTACCAAAATTGGCTCGCCCACTACACATTTGTTTTTACTGGCTTCTACCCTAATAAAAATATTTTCTTTCATTTTTTGTGCTGCCGTTTCATGAGGCATTAAAATAGCATTGCGTTCAATACCGGTAGTTGCTGCTTCTTCATCGGGCTCAAAAAATCCGCCGGGCATTTGTACGCCCGCTTGCGGTGCATGCCCCGCGGGTATAGTGTTTTGCACGGTAATAGTTACAGGCTTGCATTGAATAGTGCCATGGGTTAAATGCAAGGTGCCTGCAGGTATTTCCAGTTTACCTGTTTTTAAAGGCTGCAATAAATAATTAAAAGTAGTGATGGCATGATAATGACCATTTTGCAATACCTGTTGGGTTTGAAAACCGGGTCCTTCCACAATTTTCCAATTTTTAAAGTTGGGCGCTTCCCAGTTTTGCAGCTCTGCTAAATTGCTATAGGTATAACTTACTTGTAGGATTTCTTGTAATCCAATAGTAGTGTAATGGGTAGTTATTTTAAAATAATCTTGTGCAACAGCCGTACCCCCCCAAAGTGTATATGTAACAATCAGTAAATAATATTTTAACAAATAACGCATAGCTGCCAAACAAAAATAAAGCCTTACAGGCTTGTATCCGCTAAAATTCGGTTAATATGGGGTTAAATCATATGGCACAATGATGTATGTTTGTTGAAAATATTGGCGCATGAATATTGAAAGTTTGGTTGAATTTTTAGAACCTGTTCTTATTGATGTTATTGCAAATGAACAAACCTATTCTGAAGCTCAAATTGGTGGGCAAATAGATATGTATGTAGCAGATGCTTCATTTCCTAATGTAGCTGTTGCCGATGTTGTATTAGTGGGTTGTAATGATATGCGTGGCGCAGGTATACACCACCGTTTATCAGGCGCCGATGCTATTCGTGCTGCTTTTTATCAGTTGTTTTATTGGCATAAAGAAATAAAAATAGCCGACCTGGGCACTGTAAAACAAGGCGCTACTTTGGCCGACTCTTATGCAGCATTAAAAACTGTGGTAATGGAGTTATTGGCTATGGACAAAAAAGTAATGGTGATAGGCGGCTCGCACGATCAAACCCTGGCCCTATACCAAGCCTATGCCGATAGAGAAAAAATTATTGATGTTGTGTGTGTAGATGCTGTGATTGATTTAAATATGGATAGTGCTGCCCCTGCCGATCACTTTTTAATACAAATGCTTACCGCAGAACCTAATTTTTTAAAGCATTATAACCATATTGGCTTTCAAAGCTATTTAACCCATCCCAATATGCTGCAAACTATAGATAAACTGCGGTTTGATTGTGTTAGGGTTGGGGTGGTGAAAGAAAATATAGAAGAGGTTGAACCCGCTATTCGCAATGCGCATTTATTCAGTTTTGATATAGCCGCTATTCAACATGCCCATGCACCTGCCAACTGGTTAACACCTAACGGGTTTACCGGTGAAGAAGCCTGTAAATTAATGCAGTTTGCCGGCATGAGCCACACTGTACAAGTAATGGGTATTTTTGGCTATAATGTAGAACAAGACACGAAAGAATTGACGGCCAAACAAATAGCACATATGCTGTGGTATATGTTGGATGGAATGCTGAAAAGCAAGCAGGAAGCGAGCTTTGAAGAAAAAGATCATTTTAATTCTTTTCACCTGGCCTTTGCGGAATTTGATACTGTTTTTTTGCAGAGCAAAAAAACCGGCCGCTGGTGGATGCAAACATTTGACGGCAAATTTATTCCCTGCAGTAAAATGGATTATATTATTGCCTGCACCGATGAAATTCCTGAACGTTGGTTGCGCTATGCAGAACGTATGTAAAATATTATTATGGAAATACAATATACCCCGCTTAACAAATGGCCATTATTGGTTACCTTTTTTGTAGCAATGATGGGTTTTGCAGCTTGCGTTACCCATAAAAAATCACAGGCCACTACAAGCCATTCAGTAGTTTATATTTCCTCGCCATCTGCTACACAAACCCAAACACCGTTAGATAGTTTATTGAATAATCCCGCTTTAAAAGGAGCGCAGGTTGGTATTTGCATTGCACCTGCCGATAGTGGTAAACCATTGTTTGAGTACCAGTCTGATAAATATTTTATTCCCGCCAGTAACATGAAATTGTTTACCTGTTATGCTGCTATGCAATATTTGGGTGATAGCTTAACTACTTTTCGGTATGTTGATAAAGGGGATGGAACTATTGCGATAGAACCCAATGGCGACCCCTCTTTTCTGGTGCCGGATTTTGCCCAACAGCCCGCCTTTCAGTTTTTACAGCTACAAAAAAATATTCTTATTTCCACCAATAACTGGAAAGATGCTTCATTAGGGGCCGGATGGGCATGGGACGATTATACCGAGGATTATATGGCAGAACGTTCTGCCATGCCTATTTACGGCAATGTGGTTACGTTTAGTTATAACAAAGTAATCCCAACCTATTTTGATAGCTTGGTCAGTAACCCTTACCAAATTCAATCTCGTTTCTATTCATTAAAAAGAGGAATAGGCGATAATCTTTTTGAAAAAATACCGGCGACAAAAGAAATAACCGACTTACAAGTACCCTTTCATGCCCATCAAAAAGGCTTATTGGAGCAATTGTTATCCGACACTTTGCATGTACCTGTTCATGTAAGTAATTTCAGTTTAAACCGCCTGCCCAATGTGCAAAGTATCCATTCACAACCTACGGATTCACTGCTTAAAATTATGATGCACCGTAGCGATAATTTTTTTGCTGAGCAAAGTTTATTAATGGTAAGCAATACCCTATTGGGCGAAATGAACGATCGGAAAATTATACAGCATTTATTGGCAACTGATTTTGCCGGGCTTCCCCAAAAACCCAAGTGGGTAGATGGTAGCGGTTTAAGCCGCTATAATTTGGTTACACCTGCCGATTTGGTGGCAGTATTGCAACAAATGCGTCAACGTTTTGGCATGAACCGCCTTTCGGCTATTTTACCTTCTGCCAATGCCGGAACACTACAAGGCTATTACCGGCCCTTTGCAGGGAATTTACTGGCCAAAACAGGAACCCTAAGCAACCAAGTATCTATTAGCGGTTATGTAACCACTGCCGCCGGGCAACCAATCGTTTTTTCGGTATTAGTCAATAATCACATGAGCAGTGCAACAGCTGTTAGAAGAGCTGTGGAAAGCTATCTCACCACTTTTATCCGCTCACATTAATCCAACCATTGTTTACAGTTACCTTTTAGTGCGCAAATACCATTATATCCGCAAGCTGTTGCGTTAATTAGCCCTACTTAATCCGCACTATAATTAAGAGGGTTATCTGTGGCTTAGCAGCGGCTTATGAGCGGCTTATCTATGGCTTATCGCTGTATTTCCCCCATAATTGGGGGTGCTAGTGGAGGGCAATATTTTCCGCCATTTATTCCCGGTAGTAAGGGTTATTGGGGGTAGGGTAAAAAAAAGATACTTATTTTGCCTAATGTGGGTGCGCACAAACAGTAAACCAAACCCTGTTTTTGCCAAAGTAATGGGGTGTATACCTTTAAAAGTTTGTAAGCTATTTGCTTTCATCTTATTTTTGTGGCCAAAAAATGAGCATTTGTCATCAAGAATTTCATTGATTATTGGTTTTTTATGTTTGTTTTTGCTGTACCATTTTCCTGAATTTTTTTCGGCATTTTGGTTAATGGTACTCTTTAAACTATTGTTTTTAGTGGTTGCCTACCTAATAGCCCGGCTACAAGGTAGGCAGAGTTGGGAAAGGTATGGTTTGGGAAGGGTAAAACTGTGGTGGCAACGGCTGGTTATGGGTGGGTTATTAGGCATTGGGTGCTTTTTGGCATCATGGATTGCATCGATGCAATGCCATTATGAAGCTATTGTATCGGTAAAAGCTGGGTCGTCTATGTTGCAGCAGTTACCCACTCTTTTATTGTTAACGTTAATTCCCTCATTAGCCGAAGATATTTTAACCCGTGGTTATTGGTATACTCCGCTTTCCTGTTTAAAGCCTGGCGTATGGGTTGTATTCTCTGCCACCTTATTTGTAGGCAACCATATTTGGCGCTTATCAGATGGTGCAGCAGTAATTGCCTATCTTTTTTTACTGGGATTGGTTTTGGCTCTTGCTGTAAGGATTACGGGCTCATTATGGTTGGCATTTGGCATACATTGGGGGGCTAATTTGGCTTTTGAAAGTGTGCGGGCTTTTATAACTATCACGCCATTAGTGGCACATGCGGGAAGTACTTGGTTATTGGCTGCCTGCTGGGGGCTATTATTGGCTATAATGGTATTTGTATTGCAGATGCCTCGTATACGAGGTATATTGTGCTGGAAATGGGCTTAAACAACAGGCAGTGTAAGGTAAGTTTTCTAAAATTGACTATCATGTATTGGCATGGTGAATGATATTACAACTATTTCTTTGCTTTAATGCTTGCCAAACATCCTATCCAAATAATCTTCTTTAAATTCTAAATAAGTTGGACTGCCATTTACTGTATGGTTTGGTGTTTCACATTGCAGTAAATCCTGAATAAGTTGTTGCATCTCTTTTTGTCCTAAAGTTTTACCTGCTTTTATGGCCTGCTGCCGGCACATACAACGTACTAATTTTTCGCGTTTACTAAATTTTATATCGCTGCTAAAATGTTTAAACTGTTCAATCAGTAATTCAATAGCTCTTTTTTCATTGCCCTGTAGTACATCGGCCGGGGTGCCTTGTATAACAAAAGTGTTGTTGCCAAAGGCTTCTAACTGAAAACCTATTTTAGCCAATTCGGGTAATAAATCGGTTAATAAGGCAGCATCGGCGGCACTTAATTCAATGGTAGACGGAAACAAACTTTTTTGAGCAGCTACCGGTTTACTGTGCAATGCCGCTTGGTATTTTTCGTACAATACTCGTTCATGCGCCAATTGTTGGTGCAATAGTACAAACCCACTGGATGTGGGTGCAATAATATAGGTTTGGTGTAGTTGCAACAATGGTGCATCGGGTAATACCTGAAATGCCACTTTCTTTTCTTCTGCCGGTTGCCACAAAGCAGTAGGAATGTCTATGTTATTAAAAGATGCGGCATCAGTGGGCTTTTCAAAAAAAGAACGCCAGCTTTTTAATTCATCGGTATTATTTTTTTCAATAAAATGCGCCTGGTTTTTTTGTGTAAAGGTTTGGTATAACTGTGAGGCTTGTGTTTGTTCTTTTTGTGCAGCCGTCATGGGGCGGCTAACGGCATCTAATTGCTGTATGTTGGCATTTAAAGTAAAATCTAATGAAGGTGCAATACTAAATTGTGCCAATGCATGTTTTACAGCCGATTGTACAAATGCGTAGATAATTTTTTCGTCTTCAAACTTAATTTCTTGTTTGGTGGGGTGTACATTAATATCTACCTGCGAGGGGTCAATATCTATGTATAATACATAAGCCGGATAACTGTCTTTTGCAATTAAGCTATCAAATGCAGTAGTAACGGCATGGTTTAAATAGGCACTTTTAATAAAGCGATTATTTACAAAAAAATATTGGTCGCCACGTGTTTTTTTGGCACTTTCCGGTTTTCCCACAAAGCCATACACGTTCATATAATCGGTTTCTTCTTTTACCGACACCAATTTGGCATTATACTGGTTACCCAATACCTGTACAATTCTTTGTTTTAATGAGCTTGCTTCTAAATGAAATACTTCCTGACCATTATGGCTTAAACTAAAAAATATATCCGGAAAAGCCATTACAACTCTTATAAACTCATCAATAATATGACGCATTTCGGCGGCATTGCTTTTTAAGAAATTTCTTCGGGCAGGTACATTAAAAAACAAATTTTTCATGCTAATACTGGTGCCAATGGCACAGGCACAAGGTTCTTGCTGCAATACACGGCTGTTTTCAATGAGCAAATAAGTACCAAAATCATTGTCAGCTTTACGGGTTTTTATTTCCACTTGTGCCACTGCCGCAATAGAGGCCAATGCTTCGCCTCTAAAACCCATGGTTTTAATGCGAAACAAATCATCAATAGCTTTTATTTTACTGGTAGCATGCCGTTCAAAAGCCATACGGGCATCGGTTTCACTCATGCCACTACCATTATCAATTACTTGTATTAAACTTTTA
>JAGWPI010000301.1 GCA_028877005.1 Bacteroidota bacterium
ATGAACATAGAATATGTGAAGGAGAACATGAAAGCTATTGTTGCTTTTGAAATAGAAGTAACTGCTTGTAATCATGTATTTAAGCTCAGTCAAAATAAAGATGCAGAAAGTTTTAATAATGTGATTTCCCATTTACAAAATGGCAATGTCATTCAAAAGGAAATAGCCCATGAGATGTTAAAGACAAAGATCTAATTTATATGAAAAAATATATATTTTTATTAGTATTAATCATGTCTTGTACGCATTATAAAATTCAACAAGCATTTATTCCAACTTTTTTTGATAAAGAGGGGCATAGAGGTTGTAGAGGTTTAATGCCCGAAAATACAATTCCTGCTTTCATAAAAGCGCTTGATTTAGGCGTAACTACATTAGAAATGGATGCAGTAATTACAAAAGATAGTCAGGTTATCATAAGCCATGACCCCTTTATTAATCATGCATTTTCTTTATATGCAGATGGCAAGCCAATAAAGGCTGAAGATGAAAAAAAATTGAAGATATTTTCTATGACTTACACCGAAGCACAACAATATGATGTTGGATCAAAATATTATGCTTCTTTTCCACAGCAACAAAAAATGGTGGTGCACAAACCCTTATTAAGTGAAGTAATTGACTCAGTAGAGGCTTATACTTCCTTGCACCATTTACCTAAGGTTCAATATAATATTGAAACAAAAAGTACCGATTCAACAGATGGAATTCTTCATCCATTACCTGCTACGTTTGTAGAGTTAATTATGCAAATAGTTGAATCTAAAGGAATTGCATCAAGAGTAATTATTCAATCATTTGATATTAGGACATTGCAATATTTACATCAGCATTATCCAAACATAAAAACAGCATTATTGGTAGAGCCACCATTAACAATGAATTTAGCCGCACAATTGAAGCAACTTGGCTTTATACCATCAATTTATTCACCCGACTATCATTTAGTAACACCATTAATGGTAAAACAATGTCATGATCTGGGCATTGCTTTAATATCCTGGACAGTTGATGACTTGCCTACCATGCAAAAACTTAAAGATATGGGCGTAAATGGATTAATTAGCGATTATCCTAATTTATATGCACAATTAAAGTGATTTGCCTTGTACTAAAATAGATGGTACAATTACTTCTTTGTGTGTTTTATCGCCCTGTAAACATTCCATCATTCTTTTAAAGGCATATTTACCTAATTTTTTTCCGCTGGTTTCAATATAGGTTACATTGGGTTGAAATAAAGTAGGAATAAAACCATTGCTTATACTAATTACTCCGGTTTGTTGTGGAATAGGAATCTGCTTTTCATATAATGCTTGCATTGCCCCCATTAATATTTGATCGCCCATACAAAAAATGGCATCAGGTATTGTTTTAGATTGAAGAAAATGTAGTGTTTCTTTTTTTGCTGCTTTGGTTTGGTCAGGAAAACGACAATGTACTTCAGTTCTTGGTGCCAAATTTTTAAAAGTTTGCATAAATGCATCTAATCTTTTTTCGGTAATAGTTAAATTTGGATAACCAAATAATGCCAAAATATTTTTTTTTGAATGTTGTATTAGCGTTTTTGCCGCTAAGGTGGCACTTTCAGTATCTGCTAAACATATTTTATTGCAATTTTCATAGTGGGGTACTCTGTCAATATAAATAACAGGAATATCTTGTTCCTGAAGTTTTTCAAACGCAGAAATATCGTTGTTTTCTTTTGTAACCGAAACAAACAACCCGGAAATTCTATTTTTTTTTAATAGTTTTAGATTGTTTTGTTCCACCTCGCTACTTTCTCCTGATTGCATTATTAATAAAGAATAACCGGTTTTTCTGGCCTCTTCTTCAACTGATGCAATAAATGTATCATAAAAAAAATTAGTAATGGTTGGTATCATAATGCCTAATACGTTACTAACATTAGTTCTTAATTGAATAGCATAGGCATTTGGTTCATAATCTAATGAAGCTGCTAATTCTCGCACTTTTTGTTTGGTTTTTTCTGCAATGTCAGGATGATTTTTTAAAGCTCTTGATACTGTAGAAATACTCATATTTAATATTTGAGCCAGTTGCTTTAAGGTGCTAGTTTGTTGCATGTTGTTAATATTTCAAAAAATAACTTAATCATCATTTTTCATGGCTAAGTATATGCCATTTGTCCAACCAAAACCATCTTGCGTTGGATATTCTCCTCCTCCTGCTTTCATACTTAAAGTTTCTACATTGTACTTCTCCATTAATTTTCCTGTTTTTTCGTAAGTAATTTCATTCAATTTCATCCAATTTTTTTTTATTTGTTTTGCCAAATTGTCTTCCTGATAATTTTTTAAACCTTTATAAGTAATCCATTGTAGGGGTGCCCACCCATTAGGGGCATCCCATTGTTGGCCTGAATGTATGCTAGTAGTAACGGCACCTCCCTGTTGTAGAAATTGTTCAGTAATTATTTTTGTAACTTTTATTGCATTTTTATTTGACGTTATTGAAAAAAATAATGGATACATGGCTGCTAATGAGAATACTTTTTTTTGTTGTTGTTGAATAAAATGATAATCAAAGTAAAAACCTGCTTCTTCATTCCAGCAAAATTGATGAATAGCTTCTTTTCTTTTTTTACTTTTATCCAACATTATATTTGCTTTTTGCAACTCTCCTAAATCTGTATAAATATTTGCCAGCATTTCTTCCATAAAAAACAGCAAGCAATTTAAATCTATTGGAATAATATGTGTTGTTTCTATTGTTGCCATATTCAGTGGATCTGCAAACCAACGGCTTGAAAAATCCCAGCCTGATTCAGCTGCTGCCCGAATATGTTTATATAATTGTTTTGAAGCTGATTCTGACAGATTTTTAGCTAAATGCGTGTCTTCTTTATACGCTTCCGGTCTGGGTACGTCAGCATCATCCCAATAACGATTTAGAACTATATCTTTTTGTAACATTACTACTCTTCTATAGGCATTATTTTTTTCAGATAATTGTTCTACACCATCCATCCAATAGGCGTATTCTTTTTCAATAGCAGGTAAATATTTCTGTAAAATTTGTATTCCCTTTTTGGCAGCCAGCAATTCAACCATCAAACAAAAAAATGGTGGTTGTGATCTACTTAAATAATAAGTTCTATTACCATTGGGAATGTGTCCGAATGTATGAATTAAATGAGAGAAATTTTTTATCATATTTTCAATAATATCCCATTTATTATCTATACTTAATCCAAGCATGGTAAAATAGCTATCCCAATAATATATTTCTCTAAAACGTCCACCTGGTATAATGTAAGGGAATGGAAGTGGAATTAACGTTCCTCCCTTTTCAACGGGTTGCTTTGTTAAAACCTCCCATAAATCAGTAATGTTTTTTGTAATAGGTTTTTTGTTAGAATGATATGGAACATCCTTAGTATCAGGAAG
>JAGWPI010000019.1 GCA_028877005.1 Bacteroidota bacterium
AGTCGTATCTGGTTGATTTTGAGTGTCTTTTAGCTGGTTTAACCTCCGCAAAACTTCTAATAAAGAGTTCGAGTTCTGTACCAGCGGGTTCACGATTTTAATTTACCCGATCGTATAATGGCAGTACTTCAGATTCTGGCTCTGATAGTTCAGGTTCGAGTCCTGATCGGGTAACTAATGTTATGATGAAGCTGGTTTTATTTTTTGGCTGAATAAGGTTATACGCTAATTATATTTTAAAAGCATTATGCATTCAATGTAATAACTTTTTTGTTTTGGATGATTTTATCGGTCCGCTTAGGGAGTGTAAAATAAACTGTGTAATAATATATTGATAGAACAGAGCCAGTAGCAAAGTTCTTGCTAAAATTGGTCGGGCTCGATGCCCGGCCAACTTTTTTTAAAAGTAATGTTGATGTCACATCGCCATTGCTTCGTTCTTGCTTTAATAAAGGCATCATTTTTATAAATTCAAAAGGTATTCTGTCTGGATAAATAATACTTAATCCAGGTTTCCTGTTTTAAATAATTGCTTTTACTTGAAAAGCTAAAACGAATAGTAATATTTTAAGTAAGAATCCATCTTTAGTGACTGCGTGAATAGAATGGGGTGTCATTTCTACAATTTCACTAATAGTGGTTTCTATACGTTTTCTCATTGCATTTTTAATAAAAGCATGATAAGGTTTATCTGGTTTTTTACTGTTTGATTTTCTGCATATTTTTAACTCTATCAGCTCAGTTTCTTTATATAATTCTTCTAATTCATATGCTGTATAGGCACTGTCTCCAAATAAAGAGCTCTCTGGCGGCAGATCCATAAACATTTTCTGCAAGGCTTCTACATCATGTTCGCTACCAGGTGAAAAACAAATTTCAACCGGTATACCATTTTTGGTTGTAATCAACTGTACCTTTACCCCATAAAAATATTCCCTTTTACTGGCATTGAAGCCTCTCCACTGTTCTCCTGTTAATAATTTGCTCCTGTTAATACGTATGTTATGGCAGACTTTTAATGGAAACGAATCAATGATATATTCCAACTCTGCACACAAATATTTGAACATTCTGCCAATGTGTAAAAACAACCACATCAACAGCGAGGCAACCTTATGCAACCGTTTGTTAAAACCACTCTTGCCAATCATACCAGGTATCATAGCATGTGTGCGCATATAATTAATAGCATGAAACTGGTTTCCTTTAAAATAAAGAGCTGACACTATTGCCGTGCTTATGATCTCGCTATCACTAACTTTTCGTTCCTTGTGTTCATGATGATGGATGCCTTTCAATATATCATCCACTAAACAGTAAATTCCAATAACTTTGTCCTGAAGCATTTGAGTAGAAGTTTTGTTTTCGCAACTCAAAATTATTCCTATTTCAAATGCTTCTATTTTAGGAAACTTGGGTTAATTAGAAAGAAAATAAACCCTGGTAATAATCAAATATTTTTTGCTGCAGCAACGCATCATACCTGATAATAATAAGGTTATTTTTTGTATTATCCAGGTTATTTTTTGCTTTGATACAATCTACTTAAGTGCCTATACCTGCTTCAAATTTTACCGTGGCAGCATGGAAAGAGTTTTCGAAATCAGCATATTGTTGTTCCAGTGCATGCAACCGTTGCGATGCCTGCTGCATATTGATATAAGTACCATAAACTGATTGCTGTAATTGGGTTTTGGTGGTTTTTAATAAAAAAGGAGATTGATAGACATGAATTTTTGCCTGCCTTATTTTGGCACGTACCTGCAATCCATTTAAAATGGGTATTTGCAATATCAAACTCAATGAAGCATTGAAATTATTTTTCCATCGCTGTCCGTATGAAATATTTTGGCTGCTATAATTATTTTGTTGCATGTATAATTTTATGAATAATAATATCAGAAGAATTGGATAATTTGCCTTTTAATTAGCTTTACCTTTAATCAAGTTACCCTATTACACAAGGGCGATATTCAGGTACATTCTATCATCTATAAAGGAAGTATATTTACTTTACAGTTCAATGAATAAACATACAAGCAGCTAACACAGAGCAGATTTTAGTCTGTGTAATATTAAGCATTAAGCCCATGTTGGTTTTTCGAACAAGTCAACCTGTATTATTATTACGCATCATTAATTATAGTCTGAAATAATATAATTCTGATTATATTAAATTATTTTTTTTAAAATATTAATAGTATAACGTGTTGTGCTATTAAAATCAGTTTTCGCTTGAAACTTATTGCCTAATGGTGTTTCAGTAAACGCTGTATAACTAATGGCTGTTGAGCCTATTTTATTGAAACTTATGCCCAGCAAGCTTTTCAGAGCTTAATAGCACTACACGTTAATAGTATAATATATTAATAAGTAATTGTTAACCCGGCACCCAAACCCATATCACTATCATAATGAGTAGATAAAGAAATATATTTGGTGGCAATGTACCGGAAACCTGCCATGTATTCTTTATCAGTATTTATCATCATATTAAAACGCAGGCGTTTACTAATGGGTACATCTTCTCTGCTTAACTGAAACCGGAATTTACCATTACCATCAATTCTTGCATCAGCTACAAACAACAAAGGCAGCGTGTAAGCAATACCGGCTACTATTGTATGGCGATCTAGTTTATCACTTGTTTGACCAAACCAATTCTTTTTTTCGCTACCAAAAATATTTTTTGGTCCGCCTTCTACTTTATAATGATAATCAAACCCAATGTAAGGAAACCACCATTGCATTCTGCCAAGGTAACGGCCAAACATAGTTTCACTTTCATATCCTAATTTATCGTTTAGCCCCAGATTCCATAAGGTAGTTGCCTTCCAGCGTGTATTTGCAAGCATCACATTCCCATCACTCCCATTGCTTTCCAAACCAATTCTAGCCATAGTATGAAACATTCTCCCTTCGGCAAATAATTTTCTTCGTGCCAGTTTTGGGTTAGGTATTTCCGGATTGGGTGGTGAATTTTCATAACTAAATACCCTTCCCATACCACTCATCATATGGTATAATATATGGCAATGGAAAAACCAGTCGCCGCTCATATTTGCTGCAAACTCTATCGTATCTCTTTCCATTGGCATGATGTCTAACACATTTTTTAAAGGAGCGTAATCACCCTGCCCATTCAGTACACGAAAATCATGACCATGTAAATGCATGGGATGACGCATCATAGTATTATTATATAATATAATTCTAACATTTTCACCTTTTTTAATTAATATCTTATCGGCTTCAGATAATACCTTATTGTTGATACTCCACATATACCGATTCATATTCCCGGTTAATTCAAAGTTCAACTCTTTTAGTGGCCCCGGAGGTAAATCGGTATGATGGGTGGCACGTAGCATGCCGTAATTCAATGTTTGAATATCCGGATTATCATCATTCATATCCATACCAGCCATACTTTGATTGCCATGATTCATCTGCATTTGTTTACCTTTGCGCATCTGCATGGAATCATTACTTTTATTTTTCTTTATATTGTCATATCCTGTTATTTCCGGGTACATTACCGTATTCATATCCATCTCCTGATTTTGCATATTCATGCCTTCCATCTGAACCATATTGCCCTTCATATCCATCATGTCATTCATCATTTTCATTCCTGCAAAGTATTTGAGTTTAGGCAATTTTTTCGCTGGCATTTTCATACCCCTGCCCAACCATAATGACGCAGATTTAGTACGGTCTTCCGGCGTTGCCAAAAATTCATACTGCATATTGTCAGGTATTGTTACCACGACATCATAGGTTTCTGAAACCCCTATTATCAATCGATCAACCTCAACCGGTTCTACATCATTACCATCGTTCGCTACTACCGTAATCTTACCACCTGAATAGGTTAGCCAGAAATAAGTAGAAGCTGACCCGTTTGAGATTCGAAGCCTGACTTTATCGCCCGCCTTGAACTGTGGCATTTCACTTTCACTTTTCCCATTAATGAAGAACTTGTTGTAAGCAACATCACTTACATCCATTGCATTCATCCGTTTCCACTCATTGGTTAGTTTTGTTTTAAAGTTTCCACTTTTAATGGCTTCAATATAACTTTGTGTAGTTCCTTTCTTTATTGCAAACCAATCAGTTGCTGCATGCAGACTACGATCAATTTCGCTGGGATTCATGTCTGCCCAATCACTTAATACGATTGGAATTGCGGGCAAGTCATCTATACTCCGCCGGAAACTGGTATCATCATTTCTCTTTTTAAGAATCAATGATCCGTACATACCTATTTGTTCCTGCAATCCAAAGTGACTATGATACCAGTGGGTGCCATTTTGAATGATTGGAAACTTATATAGATAGGTAGTGTGGGGTTGAATAGGCATTTGGGTAAGATAGGGAACACCATCTTCCTTATTGGGTACATACAAACCATGCCAGTGCAATCCTGTTGGTTCATTGAGTTCATTGTGTACATAAATTTCTGCTGTATCACCTTCGGTAAAAGTAAGAGTTGGCATGGGTATCTGTCCGTTTACTGCAATGGCATGTTTTACTTTACCCGTAAAATTTACAATGGTATCCCTTACATATAAATCATAGCGAACGGTTTTTGGAGGCGCACTTTTCTGTACGGTTTTCGCAGGTGCTATTTTTAGCATGGGCATTGCCATATTATTTAGGTCTTGTTTTTGTGTACTGCCTTTTAAAGGCATCGGCATGGTTTGTTTCTTTGGCAATTGCGTTTTTTGCGCTGCTGTATTGACTATTTTTTTATACAAAACCATTCCACACTTCGGACAATTGCCTGGTTTATCTGCATGAATTTCAGGATGCATCACACAAGTATAATACGAGGTGATTTGCTGTTTTTTTACGATATCTTTTTGATGCATGTCCATTCCTTTCATGTCTTGTGCCTGAGCGAAGGAATAAGACGCAAAAAGCAATATTATTAAGATTATTTTTTTCATTTCTATGTATTATTTTTTTAAAAACTGCAAAACAAAAAATTCTGTTTCGTATTGAATGGCTTGATATGTGCTTCTCCGATACACTTTATTCTGTAAAAATCGTTCTCGAACCCTTTAACCATAGCATCTTATGAATATTCTTTTATTCCAAATCCACTATAATTCTGAGGTCTTCTTTTGCAAATATTCCTAATATCAAATAGCCTTCAGATACGATTGATTGTGCTGCGATTTGTACACATTTTTCTATTTTATCTTCATGAATCAGAAAATGAAATGCTGCTCAATCGTGCCAGAAATCGAACTTTACTGAAGGTGCAAACCCGGTATCATCTGAAACAATTCAATTTACTTTTGCCGCATTTTCGCCCAATCGTTTTTTGGCTCTTTCAATGGCATTGACTGAAATATCCAATACATAAATATTTTCATAATTTAATTTAATTAAACCATCAACAAAATGGCTGTTACCTCCACCGATATCAATAATATTGGCAGTTGTAGAAAGATGAAAGAAATTCTTTTGAAGTTTTAGGATATTTCTGAAAACAACTGAAACCCTTTTCTTCTTTGGTTATATAGATACTTTCCCAATGCTGTTTTTGATTTACAATTTCCATTTTTAATAATTTTTTACTTTTAACATACTTGCATTGATGGCAACTACAATTGTACTAACAGCCATTAAAGCTGCACCTGCTGCCGGGCTTAATAAAATACCGTGTTTGTATAAAATTCCTGCTGCCAATGGTAACGCAATTACATTGTAACCTGTTGCCCAAATTAAATTCTGTACCATTTTACGATGAGTAGCTTTGCCAAATAAAATCAGGCTTACAATATCTTTTGGATTGCTGTTCACTAAAACTATACCGGCAGTCTCTGCAGCAATATCGCTGCCACTACCCACAGCAATACCTACATCTGCAATGGCCAATGCAGGGGCATCATTCACACCGTCACCTGTCATGGCAACAAATTCACCTTTACTTTGCAACGCTTTAATTTCCTCTAATTTTTGATGCGGCAATACTTCGGCAATATAATTATCCATACCTAAAGTATCACTTACGCTTTTAGCAACATTGCTGTTATCACCTGTGAGCAGAATTGATTTAATATTATTTTCTTTTAATACTTTTATTGCTTCGGCCGATTCAGATCGTATTTCGTCTGATAAAGCAATATATCCGGCCAATTCATCATCTATTATCACAAATACAACCGTTTCCCTTACGTTTGTAGAAAAATCTTTTGGAACGGCCAATTTGCTTTCTTTTAGATAAACCGGACTAACTATCATTATTTTTTTTCCTTCAACTATTGCCTCAACACCTTTTCCTGTGATGGCTTTAAAGTTATCTGCGGCCGGTACTTTGATGGCTAAGTCTTTTATTTTTTGCATAATACCGGTTGCAATAGGATGTTCTGAGTTTTGCTCCAATGCGGCAGCCATTCGAATGATTTCAGTTTCGCTTAAATTCTTATGCAGCGGCACAATTTTCGACACTTTGAATTTTCCTTCAGTTAATGTACCCGTCTTATCAAATACTACTGTAGTTATTTTTCTTGCATTTTCAAAGGCTGTTCTGTTTTTAATGAGTAACCCATTTTTTGCGGATAGGGCTGTTGATTTTGCCACAACCAACGGAACAGCCAAACCCAAAGCATGTGGGCAGCAAATAACAATTACCGTTACCATTCTTTCCATTGCAAATGCCAAAGACTGCCCCGTAAAATACCAAAATAAAAAAGTGCCAATACCTGAAACCAATGCAATAATCGTTAACCATTTTGCTGCTTTATCTGCTAATAACTGTGTGTTTGATTTTGATTTTTGTGCATCATCTACCAACCTGATAACCTGCGATAAGTAAGAATCACTTGCTGTATGTGAAACTGTAACTTTAATGGAACCATTACCATTGATTGAACCGGCAATTACTTTATCACCTTTTGCTTTTTGTACCGGTTTACTTTCACCTGTAAGCATACTTTCATTGAGGTAGCTTTCGCCTTCTAATATTATTCCATCTGCTGCCACCTTCTCGCCGGGCTTTACTAAAATAATATCGTTTGCTTTTAGTGTATCGGTTTTTACATCATGTACCATTTCAGGCATTACCATATGTGCATCGGCTGGCATTAACTGCACTAATAATTCTAATTCCTTTGAAGCGCCTGCAATAGATTTCATTTCAATCCAATGCCCTAACAGCATAATGAGTATTAGTGTTGTTAATTCCCAAAAAAAATCCATTCCCTTCAATCCGAAAACAATGGCTACACTATAAATATATGCTACCGTTATGGCAAAGCCTATTAAAAACATCATACCCGGGCTTTTGGCTTTTACTTCATCTAACAATCCCTTTAAAAATGGGAAACCACCATATAAAAAAACAATAGTAGATAAAGCGAACAGAAGGTATTGCGATCCTTTAAATTGCCAGCTGGCTCCTAAAAAATTTTGTATCATGGGTGATAACAAAATGATAGGAATGGAGAGGATAAGCACCACATAAAACCTTTTTTTAAAATCTGCAATCATCATGGCATGGTGATTATGCCCTGCCATACCCATTGATGTTTTTTTTGTGTGCTGCATATTGCCCATTGCATGTCCGGCATGGTTGATTAAATTGTTTTGATGTTGCTTTTCCATAATATAAATTTTATTTGCAGCAATCTTTTTTGTGTATAAAAATTGCTTTAAAAATTTTAAAAATTATTTGCTTTATTGTTTTCATAAAAATTAATTTTTTGCTAAAAGACTATCGGCTA